>JAHIHJ010000427.1 GCA_018899795.1 Methanobacteriota archaeon | reverse complement strand
TGAAGATTATAGCCTTCAATCTGTTCAAAATTTGCCCCTTCAATTAATTCATATTCTCGTTCTGGCATCCCATATACTTTTAAAATAGTCTCTGCTGTCTCTTTTAAATTGTGTATGACTTCTGAATCTGTTGCTATCGGAGAGCTTGCCCCCAACTCGTTTGTAGTTATATTGTAGATTACATCATCATTATCATTAAAAGTAATACCTTTTATATCTTTGCCAAAAATTATTGGTATTATATTTTGATACTTAGTGAAAAACTTTTCATTTTTTGGCAAATTTTCTAAAATAATATTTGAAAGCGGTTTGTTGAACTTTATTTTATGGTTCCTAAACCTCTCTTTTATTATCCTTACCTTTGCATCTTTGTATTTATCTCCCTTTATATTCAATCCCACTACTTCTTTTTGTACCATCCTTTAATCTCCAAATCGCTATTTATGTTCCTGCAGAATATTAGAATTGTCATATCTGAGTATATTATGTCTTGAACAATGTTTCTTATTGTAATAAATGTGTTGGCTTCAGATTTTACATAAGCGTGCCCGTATTCAGCATAATTATGGATGCATGAGAACTTCTTATCGCACGGAAGTCACCGGTATACCCCGTACGATGTACGAGGCCTGTATATGGCGATATTATACAAAAGAGAAATGATAGTAAGTATTACCTATCATTCCCTTCGTCTCACCATCAGATATCCGGCAAACAAAATCCCGATAACCATTACAGCCGTAAATCCCGGAGTTCTCTCTGTGGACCCAAGCCCGGGGGTTTCACCAGACGCTGCTGTCGCTGTCATTACTGTGGTTTGAACCGGCGCTGGTTTTGTTCCAGATAGCTTAGTTTCATCTGCGTGGCACGCTGCGCACTTCAATCCACTCGCTGAGGTAAGCTTCCCGATCTTGTTGTAGGCATGGAGCTTATCTATCTCGTGGCATTTTATGCACTGGGGCACTACTACCTTCCCTTTGTCCTCGTGACATCCCTTGCAGTCCACCTTCGTGCCATGTATCACGTGCGCTACATCGGCTCCAGCGGCTTTAGATCTCCCCCTGTGGCAGCTGTAGCATCCAGTCTTATCATCCACTGCCCCGTGGATAGCCGCTACACTGGACGACGGATGGCAGTTCTGGCATACGAGTATCATTTCAGGAGATTTGAGGGGTTTGACGATGGCTGGAGGGCTCTTATGGCATTTTGTGCACGAGGCATCCTTCCCGTGCACTTCCACAAGGTCTGTGTGGCAGTGGGAGCAAACCGCATCGCTCATAAGGGTGTTATGGACCTGGGTTATAGTCGAATGGCAGTATGCGCATGTCTGGGTGGCGACCTTCTTGCTGTGCACCTGGTGGATGGGTCCATTATGGCATTGTGTACATACAGGGATGGAAACAGATTCCTTGCTCCCGTGGCAGTTCACACAGTCCACCGCTCTCTTGGCGTGTATGACGTGCGGAGTGCCAGCATGGCATTTATTGCAATTGACATCCTTTGCCGTAAGTGATGACGCCTGGAAATTTTCTTCAGCCGCATACGCTACCATCGTGGCAAAAACTGCCATGATAATCAATATAAATATGATTCTTAGTTTATTCATACTATGCACCCCGTTTTTATAATTGTATTATCGAACAGTATATATTATTCTTTCGTTTTCATCCTGCGCGGCATAATCACAAATTATATTAATATATCCTCTAATTTCAGTACCACATGAACACAGAGAAATCAAGAGAATTATTCGAGGAAGCAAAGAAATTACTTCCCGGCGGCGTGAGCAGTCCGGTAAGAGCCATAAAACCATATCCATTTTACACTAAAAAGGCTAACGGGTCAAAGATAACCGACATAGATGGCAACGAATATATCGATTACGTCATGGGATATGGACCACTGCTTCTTGGTCACAACTATCCCGCAATTAAGGAAGCAGTAATAAAACAGCTTTCTGACGGCTGGTTATTCGGCACGCCAACAGAGCTTGAAGTAAAGCTTGCCAGGGAAATAATCGCGCTGTATCCGTCCATTGAAATGACGCGCTTTGTATCCACGGGAACAGAAGCTACGATGGGAGCGCTTCGAGCTGCAAGGGGATTCACGAAAAAGAACAAGTTCATCAAGATCGAAGGCGGCTTTCACGGCGCCCATGAAGCGGTGCTTGTAAAAGCGGGGTCAGGCGCGACAACTCTTGGCACTCCTGACTCAGCGGGCGTGCCTGCTGACTTTACGAAAAATACGCTTCAGGTACCGTATAATGATATTGAGGCGATGACTGATGCCATAAGAACTTACAAAGACGATGTGGCTGCCGTCATAATGGAACCTGTGCTCGGGAATATCGGCCCGATCCTGCCAAAAAAAGGATATCTTGAAGACGTACGCAAAGTGACAGAAGAAAATGATGTCGTGCTCATATTCGACGAGGTCATTACAGGATTCAGGCTCGCCATGGGCGGGGCGCAGGAATATTACGGCATCACGCCTGACATGACAACGCTCGGTAAGATCCTGGGCGGTGGATTTCATATCGGCGTTATCGGCGGAAAGCGTGAGATAATGGAGAACATCTCGCCAGCAGGACCTGTATATCAGGCAGGAACCTTCAACGGCAGCCCGGTTTCGATGACCGCGGGACTTGCTATGATCAATGCGATGAAGAAAGAAAAAGTCCATGAGATCGTCAACAAAAAAGGCGATGCAATGCGAAAAGCTCTTTCTGATGTTATCAGCGACCTGGGGCTTGATTATAACGTGAGCGGTATTTCAAGCATGTTCAAGGTGTTCTTCGGGGATATGCCGTATAATTACCAGGATTCACTTAAATGCGATAAGGAAAAGTTCAATGTGTTCTTCAGGAAAATGCTCTCTGACGGGGTATTTCTCCCCCCGTCGCAGTATGAGACCAACTTTTTATCACTCGCCCATTCTAAGGACGATATAGATAAGACAGTACAGGCTTATCAAAGGAACCTGAAATGAACAAGCCATTCAGGATAGGAACAAGAGGCAGCAAACTCGCCCTTGCGCAGGCTAACCTTGTAAAAGACCTGCTTGCAAAAAAAGGCATAAACACTGAGTTAAAAATAATCAAGACAAGCGGCGATACCTTTACTGACCGCCCGCTTCATGAAGTGCAGGGGTTCGGGGTATTCGTGCGCGAAATAGATGATTCGATGCTTGCGGGGGATATCGATATCGCAGTCCACAGCATGAAAGATGTTCCAACCGAGCGCCCGGCTGAACTTACGATCGCAGCAGTGATGAAACGGGATTCGCCTTATGATTTCCTTCTCACACGCGATAATATGAAATTAAAGGACTTGCCGCCAGGGGCGACTATAGGTACTACAAGCCTCAGGAGGAGGTCTCAGCTTTTGCGTTCCAGACCAGACCTTCTCATAAAAGAACTGAGAGGGAACATAGACACGCGCCTCAGGAAACTCAAAGAAGGGCAGTATGACGGCATCTTCATGGCAGAGGCAGGTCTTGAGCGCATGAAATGGGACCTGCCGGGTGAACGGCTTGACCCTGATGATTTTGTCCCTTCAGCGAACCAGGGCACCGTGGTCATAGTCACAAAAAAGGATCTGGCAGCAGAAGCGGCTGTTAAAATACTGAACCACGATCTTACGCGGCTTGAAACGCGGATAGAACGGATAATAATCGGGATACTTGGGGGCGGATGTCTTGTGCCCATCGGGGCTTTTGCACAAACAGAGGGAGATCAGATACATATTCGGACGGAAGTTCTCTCAGTGGATGGAAAACGAGAAGTAAAAATAGATGAATTTATAAACCCTGCGGATTATGAAAAGGAAGCAGAGCGCATCGGGAACGAGCTCAAACAAAACGGCGGAGGCTCACTCGTTGACGAGGCGGTCAAAATGTTCGCAGCAAAACGAGGAAATAATGACAGGTAAAGTATATCTTGTGGGATCAGGTCCTGGTGACCCTGAACTGTTGACGATCAAGGCAAAGCGCCTTATCGAGAGCGCAGAGGTCATCCTTTATGACCAGCTTCCAGGAAAGGCGATCCTTGACATGCTCCCTGAAACCGCTGAGAAGATAGACGTTGGAAAATATGCAGGGAACCACAAGCTTTCCCAGTGGCAGATAAACGAACTGCTGGTAAAAAGGGCAAAGGAAGGAAAATTAGTGGTAAGGCTCAAAGGTGGAGATCCATATCTTTTCGGGCGCGGGGGCGAGGAAGCCGAAGTGCTTGTAAAGGATGGAATCGAGGTCGAGATTGTGCCCGGCATCACTTCAGCCATCGCAGTACCTGCTTATGCGGGAATTCCTGTCACCCACCGCGATTATGCCTCAATGGTCACCTTTATCACAGGGCATGAGGACCCAACAAAGGATGAGACAAGTCTTGATTGGGAACTACTTGCCCGCTTTGAGGGCACGCTTGTAATACTTATGGGCGTGAGCATGCTTGAGCGCAATGTGAAAGAGCTTATCAGGAACGGGAAATCTATTGATACACCTGTTGCTGTGATCGAGCGCGGAACGCGCCCTGACCAGAGGGTTACAGTGGGAACGCTTGCAGATATTGTTGGTCTTTGCAAAAAGCGAAAAGTGAAGGCGCCTGCGATTACGGTCATTGGCGATGTGGTAAAGCTGCACAGGGAACTGGGTAAAGACTGAGAAAAGTTTCTCTCAGTGTGATTTTTTCTTAATGTTGTTCTATCAAAAAGTAAAATAGCCACAGAGGCGCAGAGGCACTGAGTTATTATTTCTCGGTGTTCTCTGTGGCTAATATTTTATGCCAAAAACCAACTATTTTACAGTGCCATTAGTCCGAAATCTTTATATGTTCGTAAGTACTATTATCGTATGTAAGAAAAACTTACACATGAAACAAATAATAAAAGGTGAAACAACAATGAACATAAAAACGATAGTAACAATAGCGGCTGTCCTGGTCGTACTGGGGGCTGGCATTGCTGTGGCAAGACCCGCGGCAAATGACGGCGGCTTCTGGAACGGCATGATGGGGGGCTTGAACAATGGAATAAACGGAATAATGGGCTATGGCATGATGGGACAGGGTAATGGCTATGGCGGCATGATGGGTCAGGGTACAGGAAACGGGACGACGGGAGTATGCGGCTTAACTGGAACAACTGATATCTCTAATGATGCTACCCCTATAACCATTGAGCAGGCAAAGGGATCAGT
>JAHIHJ010000426.1 GCA_018899795.1 Methanobacteriota archaeon | reverse complement strand
CAGCTATATCCCGGATATCCCCCACGACAATGAAGCCGCTGAGCATCCAGCCTGCCATGTAGTACACGCTGTCGTTGTTATCTGCACCCCATTCTCCAAGAACAGCGCCCAAGACAACATCTCTTGAGATCTCCAGGATGCTGTAGCGTTTTTCATAAACAAGCGGGTCATAAAACGGGTCATAATGTTCTTCAAAATCACCATATTCATCGTTATCAGTATCCTGAATCAGTGGATCCGTGCCTATTTCAAGCTCGAATCCGTCGTTTAACCCGTCTTTATCATAATCAGGATCCAGCGGCTTTGTCCCGAATTCTTCCTCGTCAGGATCTGCAATGCCGTCATGATCGCTGTCCACCAGCGTTGGCTTGCTTATGATATTGAAATATCTCTTCCCGCTGATCTCAACGAGTACTCCAGCTTCCTCTCCATCCGACAGGCCATCGCCATCAGTATCCGGATTATTTGGATCAGTTTTATACAGGTTCCCCAGCCCGTCCCTGAACCCGTCGGTCTCTGTAAAATCAGGAAGCCCGTCGCCATCGGTATCCGCATACTCCAGGACATACCTCGCATCGGCAGAGTTGTCGCCATAGTAGTCATCCTTATCCCAGACTCCGATCGGTCCGCCCTGATGCATGAACTCCAGAATACCAGGTCTAACTCGAAGTGCGCTAACAGGAGAATCATTGCTTCCGTATCTTACGTGCATCCCCATATCAGGAACATTGTAATTCTTGCCCCTGTTGCACCATGCTGGAATGGTTGCTGCCTCATCGCCGGTTTCATCGAGGCACTTTGTCACAGCAGGCTTTGGCGACCAGTGGGTGTACCAGCCTGATGCGTTCATCCTGTATAGACCCGGCAAAAATGAAGCGCTGCCGTTGAACCAGTTCACGCCGCTGTTTCGGTTGTCTGTGATGACCGTCCATGTTACGTTGCTGCCGTATCCTATGTACATCGGAGCTTCGAACAGAGCATCCCATGCTGGTATGTCTAAGACTGCAAACGTGGAGAGATGCGATGTATTTCCTGTTACGGTATGATTCACTGTGTCAGCTCTGGACTCTATCCTGGTAAAAGTGCCAAGGCTCTCGTTGAAGTAGAAAAGGGAGATGTTTGATGGGTTATTTACTCTCTGGGGATCATAAGGCAGGCTGATCTCGGCAGTCTCAAAAGTCCCGTTCAATTTGAAATCAATTACTGGACTCACAAGAGCTGAGACATTGGTGAAAACCTCCGAGGCAACATTATAAATACTTAAATTCTTTGCCATGTCCCCTTTGCCTGTTATTGATGCCCCTACGCCCAGCGCCTCATCTTTCTTGATAGAACTGTAAACCTCATCCCCATCCAGGATGCCGTCTCCATCGGTATCAGCGTTCAGAGGATTTGTACCGAGACGAATCTCGCTGCCATCGTCCAGCCTGTCGTTGTCCGTATCTTTTAGAAGCGGATTCGTGCCTGAATTTATCTCAAAACCGTCTGGCAGGGTGTCCTTATCAGTATCACTGACAAGAGGGTCTGTTCCATAGTTTTGTTCCTGAAGATTCGTGAGATTGTCGTTATCTGGATCTTCTTCGGCATCAGGTATTCCATCTCCGTCAGAATCTCCTGACCTGACATCTGTAAGGAGACCCAGCTTCATCAATTCAAAATAGTCGGTAAGACCGTCATTATCTGTGTCATTCTTAAAAGGGTCCGCTCCTATGCGGGATTTCACGAATGCGGGAAGCTGACCGCCCAGGGTTTCATACCCGTCTATTATTCCGTTCCCCGCCTCGTTCTCAGGTGTGAGCGCAGAATCCGAATCGGGATTTTGCGGATCGAACCCCAGAAACCGTTCCTGCGATTCCGGCAGCATGTCCCCGTCCAGAAGAAGAGTGGCTGATCTTAGCATATCCACCGAATCAACGGCGCTGAGAGTAATGTTGCTGATGCCTGTGAGATTTACCGTGCTTGAAAAATTTCCATATACAACAGGAATTGCAGATATATTCCCGTTGTAATTCAGGGTGAGATTGGTTATATTTAAATCGGTGACATTGCCTGAAACTTTGATAGTCCCGTTGGAAACGGCATCGTCCCACGGGGAGAGAATATTGATTACTGGCGACTCGTCCTCAACCCAGAGTGTTATGTAACTTCCCGGAATGCTTCTTACTTCAACTTCAAGTCCATTTGTGGGCTGAACAGAGATGTTCTTGCTGATCAGAAAGACGTTTTGATTGAACTCGTTAGTCTTTACTACCGTCTCTCCATTCAGCCTGACCAAAGCGCTACTTGTGAGATTCTCTACTCCATCGCCATTTTTTATGAATAATGAAAAATTCCCATCTGTTCTGCTCAGAGAAAAATTGTCTTGAGCCAGGTCAGGACCGCCGCCGGTTCGATTGAACTGAGCAGGGCCATAAACAACTGAGGCTGTTACAGCAGGGCTGAGAATCGATACCAGCATTAATGCTACGATTGTACAGGAGATGAGGGGTTTATAATTCATTTTCCACACCACAATAAATTGATGGCTATGACGTTTATTTCTTTACATAAACCATCTCATTATAGAAACAATAGAAGTATAGAGAACGTTATCCTTCCTTGAGCACCATGTCCACGCAGAAAGCGGCAGAGAGAAGCAGCTTTCTCAATCCTCTACCCGGCGATTTGTGAGTTCGCTTTTTATTGCATAGTTATCGGCGCGAGCCAGCATCTGCGATCACCCTAGCAGGTCAGGTGCAGCAGCGCATTCGTTTTACCCCCGGCCTTCTCTATCTCTCGACATGCCTCTTCTGTCTTCATGATAACCAAAGTCATCCCCCTGTTTTCAGCCTCAGCCTTAATCTCGTCCAGCACAGGGAGCGCACCCGACTCTCCAGTCCCGATGATCAGCGTTTTGCAATCCCATGGAATATTCTCGGCGAGGGACAGAGGGGTATGACCGTACAGTTCCTTCAAATGCTTTGAGAGATTCTTTTTCCTCTTCTTCACCCGGCCGCCGCGAACCACGACATCGTAATCGTACGTCTCGCCATCTATCTCCACACTCCCGAAGCCGAGGTACTTCACCTTCATGGTACAAGGTCAAATGAAATTGCGAGATCCCGATTGAATACCTTCTCAAACAGATCTCCTTTTTTCAAGGCTCTCTCCATCTCGGTTTCTGCTTCCCCTGAGACTGCACAATTGACGATCACCTGCTCTGGGGAAACCTCAGATGTGATATCTTTAACAAGGCTCTGCTGGGTGAAATCCAGTCCGTCCGCTACGCGAAGGATCGCGGATAGCGCCTTTACTTTCTGCCTCTCATCTCGCCGCAGTGCAGCAAAGTGGGAGTGCCCTTTATTTGGAAGTCTTTTCCTGTGGTAACGGGCGATTGAACCCACGATATTGCGCTCCCTTTCATCAAAGGGCAGGTGCGGCTCGGCAAGGATTATGCGAAGTGAGGTCTTGTGATGCCCCTTCTGCCCTTCGATCCACCCGATATCATGAAGGATACCCGCACACTGGAGCCAGAAACGTTCTTCGGCACCGAGGCCGTGAAGTTCTCCGAGTTCAATCGAAGAGTTGCATTGCCAGCCTTGTCACCTGACTGCTGTGTCCTTCATTATAGGAAAGGCTGCGAGCTGTATTGAGAACTTCCTCGAGACGCTGTTCATTCTTCTTTGATAGTTCCTGAGCCACCGCATCCGGCGAGAGACCCTGAATAGTCGTCTGGGCGAAAACCTCTGGAAGGCCATTTTCGCGTATGGCTGCTGCGGCTTTCTCCACGTCATAGTCGACACGGTACTGGTTCACTTCAAAGGGGTTTATCTGCAGGATCGCATAGCCGGCCCGCGGATCACCGTCATCCTGCCTTCCTGCACCTCCGGGGTTAATGAACCATACACCATCAACCTGACGGGAAAAGGGACGGTGCGAATGCCCGAAGATGATCACATCAGCATCAGCGAGATTTGCAAACTCACGGAGTTTCTCATCCGGCGTTTCATGGCCGATTTGTTCGTCACCTGGGAGAGGGCTCCTGTGGGTAAGAAGTATTCGCTTTCCTCCAACCTCCAGTCTGAGTTCTTCAGGTAGAGATTTGAGGTATTTGCGGTTCTTCTTCGAGAGATTGTCATATGTCCACTTGATGGCATTCCAGTCTTCAGGCCGCTCTCCCTCCTCTTCCTCTTCCTTTTTCTTTTCCTTGACCTTCAGAACTTTGAGGTCGTAATTCCCCGCTACGCTTTGGGCATTCTCCTTTCGCAGTCTCCTGACTACATCATCGGGGAAAGCACCGTATCCTGTAAGGTCGCCCACATTCCATATCTCTGAAAACTCTCTGTTGCTTGCATCTTCCAGGACAGCCTTCAGGGCAGGCAGGTTGGCATGAACGTCCCCAATGAGTAAAAATGCTTCGTGTTCTTCGGGTTGAGATAACCCCGGAGCAGGAAGGTTGGCAGTTCCTTTTTTTGCCTCGGCTTTCTTTATTTTTGCTTCTGCTTTACCAGGTT
>JAHIHJ010000453.1 GCA_018899795.1 Methanobacteriota archaeon | reverse complement strand
GCTTCCGGGTTATGCAGTAAGACCCTCAACGCTTCCTTCTCCACCTTCTCCCACATCACCGTCGCCCGCGAGTCCGAACGGGGCTTGCCCGCCTTCCCGGATACTCTCGACGCCTCCCTCAAGTACACCTCTACGGTCTCCGGCGGCATATCCAACCATCCGCCTATCTTGCGCACCAGGTCGTCCCTGAGGGGCCTCATCTCCTCTCCCGAAACCCTGGCCAGGATGGCGACACACGCCTCCATCGCCCTGCGGCGGCCCATCGGGTTCGCCGTGTCGAAACCCTCTATCGTCTTTCTCACCGCGAAATCAAGAAGGCTCTCCGCCCTCCCCTTCACTTCTGCGAACGCCTCCGCTCCACCTTTTTCAACAACCGACGCGGGATCCTCCCCCTCGGGCAACATCACCACGAAGATGTCCACTCTGAACCTGCCCCAGAAGCCCATCGCGCGCAGCGCCGCGTCCATGCCGGCCCTGTCAGCGTCGAAGGCCAGGTACACGCTGTCAGAGACACGGTTCAGGAGATCGAAGTGATTCTCGGTCAGGGCTGTGCCCAGGGTGGCCGCCACGTCCCTGACTCCCACCTGCCATAGCGCCAGCAGGTCTGTGTACCCTTCCACTACCACCGCCTCGCGCCCGTCCTGCATGGCGCTCCTCGCCTGGTAGAAGCCGTAGAGCGTGTGGCCCTTCCTGTAGATCGGTGTTTCCGGCGAGTTCAGGTACTTCGGTTCGTCACTCGCCCCCTCCCCCGGCATCCGCCTGCCCCCAAACGCGACAACGCGCCCCCGGTGGTCGAGAATGGGGAATATGACCCGATTCCGGAACACGTCGTAGATGCCACGACCGCCCCCGCTCCCCCCACCGCGCTCCCGGGCAAGGCCGACCTTGACCATCTCCTCGTCCTTGAACCCCTTCTTAGTCAAGAATCCCACCAGGTTCCTCCAGCCCTCCGGTGCGAACCCCAGGTGGAACTCCTCGATTACCTCCGTGGTGAAACCCCGCTCCTCCAGGTATTCTCTGGCCCCGCGCCCCTCGTCCGTTTCCTTGAGTATATACTGGAAGTAATCAGCGGCGGTTTGGTTGAGCCGGAACAGGCTGTCCTTCTCGGTACGCTTCTGAATGTCGGCAGTGGTGGATTTCTCGTGGGAGACCTGATACCCGATCCGGTCGGCGAGCCTCTCCACCGCCTCGCCGAATTTCAACCCCTCGAGCTGCATGACAAAGTTGAACACACCCCCGCTCGCCTTGCAGCCGAAGCAGTGGTAGACGCCCTTCGCCGGGTTGACGTAGAAAGACGGGTCCTTCTCTTTGTGAAAGGGGCACGGGCCCCTGAACTCGCGCCCTGATTTCTTGAGCGGCACGTACTCGGAGACAAGCTGGACTATGTCCGTGCGCTCACGCACGGCATCAACGTCGGAATCCTTGATTCTACCGCCTGGGGACAATGCTCCTACCTTTCGAGGTCACTTTCGCCTTTCGGGGTCAGGTCTTGAATCTTGAATTCTCACCGCCTGCCTTGCGTCAAT
The DNA here is from genome assembly GCA_018899795.1 of Methanobacteriota archaeon. The sequence goes on along the minus strand of JAHIHJ010000453.1, from coordinate 919 downwards.
AGATAATTCAAGATTCAAGACCCCCTACTCTGACGATGCTATTCGGCCACCCATGAGCGCGGGAGGAAGAACTCCCGGTACTTTGTCAACGCGTACCGGTCGGTCATGCCGGCTACGTAGTCACATACCTTGAGCGGAAGCTCGTCCTTGTCCTCGGGCTGAAACTCGACTGGAAGCTGGCCGGGGTTCTCCAGATAATGCTCCGCCAGTGACCTCAGCACGCGAACCGCCTTGTCCTCCTCCGCCTTGGCGACCGAACCTATATAGACGTTCTCGAACAGGAAATCGCGAAGCCGGTCCAACAACTCCCAGGTTCTCTCACTCAAGCGGATTGCCTCGAGTTCACTACTGCTCTCCACCATGTCGTGCGCCAGGTAGTCGATCCTCTGGCTGGGATAACGCCCCAGCACCTCCATGGGCTCGGCGGGCAGGTCCTCGGTGCGCAGTATCCCGGCCCGGAGCGCGTCGTCAATATCGTGGTTTATATAAGCTATCCGGTCGGCGGTGCGTACGATCTGGCCCTCCAGTGTCGCCGGCATCCCCTCACCGGTGTGGTTGACTATCCCGTCGCGTACCTCCCAGGTGAGGTTCAACCCCTTGCCCCCGTACTCCAGGTGTTCCACCACCCTGAGGCTCTGGATATTATGCTCAAAATCCCCCGGCACGTACTCGGAGAGGGCGTTCTCCCCAATGTGACCGAACGGGGTGTGCCCCAGGTCGTGTCCCAGGGCGATCGCCTCGGTCAGGTCCTCGTTGAGAGCAAGGGCACGTGCGATGGTGCGGGATATCTGGGCCACCTCCATGGTGTGAGTGAGCCTTGTACGGTAATGGTCACCCTCGGGGGCGAGGAATACCTGCGTCTTGTGCTTGAGTCGCCTGAACGCCTTGCAGTGGATGATGCGGTCGCGGTCCCTCTGGT
>JAHIHJ010000425.1 GCA_018899795.1 Methanobacteriota archaeon | reverse complement strand
GTCAGAATATGATCCTGAAACACAATCGCAGGCTAATACAGGCTCTGGCATTTCCAATCCTGTAGAGATAAAATTCGGATCTACTTCCACACAGGAAAAGGCATCTGCTTCCACACAGGAAAATAATACATCCTCGTTGGCACCTCCTGCTGAAAAACCTTCGACTGATGATTCTTCCATGGAAGATTCTCCTAATCCTTCAGGTGAGGATCTTCCCGCTGAAACTATGCCTTCGGGTATCCTGAAAAAAGCCAGTTCCATCTGGATAAGCATTCAACAGCTTCCATATGCTGTTCTGGCGCTGATGGCTGGCGGACTGCTGGCTATACTCATGCTGAGAATCTGGAAACCGGGAAAAGAAAAAAACAAGAACAATCCATGAAAATGCTTAGCTCATACTGAAAAAAGAACTCTATAATCTATATAGATAAGTTTTATCGGAGGAAAAATACACAAAATGCATATGAAGATGATCAAAGACACAAATGCCGTATCCACAGTAGTAGCTTCGCTCCTGCTTATCATGGTGGTGGCGGGAAGCGCAGCATTTCTCTCTGCTATCATGCAAGATGTGGGTTCTCAGGCTGATGATGCAGTAGGAAAGAGCAGCAGCATGAATATTACAGCTATAAAGATAGAAGTCGTAAGCTCAGACCTTGCTCAACCTGCTGTGGAGTCCCTTGGAAGTACTTACAATGATAAGCGCTCAGGTGTGATGCTTCAGCTACAGCAGGGTGAGATGCTCGGGGGAACTTCCAATATTGTCATAGGGGCTACAGGCACGGGTACCGTGGATATGGGAGCGACGGATAGACTGCCTTCTCCTGATGAGATGGGAAAATATCCCAATCTCATAGCAAATAAATTTGGTTTTTCAGGTGTTGTTCTCATAGTCAACAATGTTTCTGTTCCACCGGTTCCCAATTATACTAAAAATGATCTTCGAGGGTTCTATAACGGCACAATCATTACCCCAAAAGCATATCAGATGACGGGTTCTCCCGGCACGGAGAAAGCCTTTTTGCAGTATTCAGGAATTACATCGATCGATCCGGGCATCACTGCTGTTACAGGCAGTGCCGGGATGCTTGATGCTGTGAAAAATACGGCAAATTCCATAGGATTTATAGAATACGGCTATGTTGACACGCAGGAGGAACGAGGGCTGAACGTGCATATAGCAGGCATCCTGAATGAAGATAGCGGGATTGCATACACAAATATTAGCCACTCCAACTTCACGCTGGCTGCTGCCAGCAGCGATGTGAACAACTCCTACTATCCTTTAGAGCTTGCCCACACCCTTTATTTTGTAACCAGAGGGAGACCCTCCTCTCTTGAGGATGCCTTCATAAAGTGGGCAAGGTCGTTTGAGGGACAGGATATTATAGAGAAGAATGGATACATAAGCTATATGAGGGAATTTAACTAAATAGATATATTTCCAGAGGAAACAGAGGGTTACAAGTGGTGTGGGTGCGAACAAAATAATGGAGCAAGCTCAGCTTTGCAGTTTCTGAACATGATTATTATCATAATAATAATGATGTATAGGTTTATATATTATACAAGTCTAACATATCATTATGTCGAAAAGTGATATGACCGGTAAGCTGCTGATAGCTATACCTTTCTTTTTTGCAGTCTCGGCAATCATAGATTACTCCTTTACCATCTGGCTTGCAGGTTCGAAGGAAAATCTGATCCAGAACGAATTCAGCCCGCTGCTGGTATATGCGGTCAGGAACGATTTATTGATGCCTTTTGTATTCTTTACCGTGATATTCTATTTCTCTGCTTCCTACCTTGTTCTGAAACTGCTCTCCCAGGACGAAAAGCTCTTCTATCCTGCATCCGCCATACTCATCCTGATCTCGCTGGCACATACTTTCGGGGGCTTATCCTGGTATTTCAAGAGCGAGGCATACTCCAACGCCATCCTTGCAATTTCAGCAATAACAATCATGATGGCGATATTCCTGTCGGGATGGTCTATTTTGCAAAAAAGGAATATAAGTTAAGCATCTTTGGCTGACTTCAGCGCCCCGCAATATCACTGGGGCATTTTCTTTACCTTAGACTGGATTTTTTTGGGAATCTTAAGCAAATCAAGCCAGATGCGGTGAGATTCCAGCGTGATGCGTTTGGCTGTTTTGTTAAACATGATAAATACCTCCTCTTATTGAGAGGGCATGTTCAGCTATAAAATTAATGAATATAATATATAATCATAAAAATCCAGTATATACGTCTATTGATTCTATAGTGCCAGGCTTTATCCAGTAATGCACGCAATATGAACAAAGAGCTTTAAAGAGGAATTGCCAGAAAAATAGAGAGGGCATTATGGTGGCGATAGCGTTTAGAAGATTTGGAATACTTGCGCTCGGTTCAATCGCGACACAAGTAGATTTATTGCTTGCTGAGTATGCGAATTGCGCAAATATGCAGGAGGTTGCTGAAATATGAGCCGCAATATCAAGCGATGGATTATTGCATTGATTATAATTCTTGTAATTTCTGCTGGCGGTGCTATTATGGCAACTAAAACTCTGGCACTATCAAATAATAATAGTTATCAGGATATTCCCTTCACGATAAATAAGACAGATGAGCAAAAATTAATAACTGTCCCTCCTACTGGTAAATTGACTGCAGAACAGGAAAAACAAATTCAAGATATACAGGAACAAAAAAATAAAATTAATTCATCTCTAATAAGTTTTGTCTCCGGTTACTCAATTTTAAAATCTCCAGGTATTGAACGAAATATAGACACCGGCATGAAATATTATGTACTCCAATTCTATAGTCCGTTGAATAAAGCAGACCCCGAAACACGCGATAAACTTGCAATGTCTGGAGTTGTTTCCAGGTGAATGTTACAGCTACGACTAACTATTACAATGCCACTGGCCTTACCCCGGATACCCGGCATACTATCGGCACTCGTACCGTGGATGCATCAGATAATATCAATATGAGCTGGGTTAACCACACTGCGAGATCCGCTCCACTGGATACAACACCTCCTGTCACAGTTGCTAATCTAACTGGAAGTATCAGCAATAATGGCTGGTACATCTCTAATGTGCAAGTAAGTCTTATGGCGACTGATAATGAAGGTGGCTCAGGTGTCAATAAAACCGAATATAGTTTTGATGGTGCAAATTGGAGTACATATACCGTTCCTTTAACAGTTACTAATGAAGGAACAACATCAGTTTATTACAGCTCAACTGATAATGCTGGCAATGTTGAATCAGCCAAGAATCGTTCAATTAGCATTGATAAAACCCCACCACAGGTGACGATTAATAAACCTGCCAACGGAAGCGAGTATATCCTGAACCAGACATTAATTGCCAGCTGGTCAGCTTATGATTTACTCTCAGGCGTTGCATCAGCAACAGGAACCGCTTCTAACGGCTCAACTATTGATACAGACACCGTAGGAGCAAAGGTCTTCAGCGTCACGGCCACAGACTATGCTGGCAATAACGTAACTCAAACAGCATCCTACACCATCGCCTACAATTTCCTCGGCATCCAGCCGCCTATTAGAAGCGACGGCTCCAGCATCTTTAAGTTGGGAAGTACTATTCCGGTGAAGTTCAGGGTTGCTGATGCAAATGGAAACTACGTGTCAACGGTGGTTTCAAACCTCACTCACCAGAAAATTACGGATGAGATTTTTGGCAGGATAGAGGAATCAATCTCGACCAGTGCAGCTAATGATGGAAATACCTTCAGGTACGACATCACAGATAACCTCTATATCTTTAACCTGGGCACCAGCGGCATGGCTACGGGAACGTACCAGCTAAGTATCAACCTCGATGACGGAACGGTAAAGATTGTGCGCATTTCGATAAAGCAGTAAGCTGCGCTTGATGAGGTAATCTGCAATGTCCCTGTTGAACCATAATATTTTCTTTATCAAGCTGCTCAAGTTCACCAGACTGAAGACAAATCTGCCTTTCACCGTGGACATCTGCGACAATAACGGACAGAAGCTTGTTACCCTCAGGCGCGGCTTCACATTCTTCCGTTCCAGCGTGAACGTCTTTGATGCAAATGGGCAGAAAATAGGCAGATACCAGCAGCGGCTGCTATCACTCGGAGGTAAGTTCGAGGTCTTTGACAGCACGGATCAGCGGGTTGCACAACTTCAGGGTAACTGGAAGGGATGGGATTTCACCTTCAAAGATAATCAAGGGCGTGAGCTGGCTAAAGTGACAAAAAAATGGGACGGACTGGGGAAGGAACTGTTCACGACTGCCGATAACTATGCGGTAGAAGTAAAACCCCAGGTCACTGAACAGGGATTGAAAAAGCTGGTTCTCTCTGCCGCTTTCTGCGTGGACATGGTGCTGAAGGAAGGATAACGTTCTCTATACCTCTATTGTTTCTATAGTGAAAAGCTTTATAATTTGATGCAACTAAAATTGTACATGCGCAATGAAATAGTGGGTGCGATTCTACTTTTTGTCCTTTCAATCTACAGCGCCGCTTCGGTATCGTGGTATTCCCCGTCAGCAAGTCTTCCTGCTGCCGTGTTTGCGGTCTTTCCTGTGATGGGCGCGATCGGCGTGATAGTTTTTGCCCATAAAAAGAAAGTGGTTTGATGCGGGTGTAAATCTTTTGGTGCTTTTTAGGAATGTCAACGTATTTATATCGCTTAATTGCATTCATATTAATGGAGGTGAGTGAAATGTTGTTTGTACTATGGTTCAAGTGGACTCCGGAGACTACATCAAAACTCATGGAACTTTGGAAAGAATTCAAATATCCAGATGAAGTGAAATTGATTGGCAGGTATCTCTTGATAGGCAGGCATATCTCTGTGGCAATATTTGATGCCCCAAACGAAGAAGCAATACTAAAGATAACCTATCCATTTAGAGAAATCGGCGTGCCCCATATAGCTCCTGCATTACCGCTTGAAGAAGCATTAGAAATGATGGACAGAATGTAGTAGGAAAATGATTTTAAGACCGTGCGCGTATAATCTAACGCAATGAAAGAACTTCGTACTGAAATCGAAATCCAGGCATCTGCAGAAAGGGTGTGGCAAATACTCACAGATTTTGCCAGTTTTCCGAAGTGGAACCCGTTTATCCGCCGGGCAGGCGGGGAACCCAGAAAGGGAGCACGACTGGAAGTGTTCCTGCAGCCTTCAGGTGCAAGGGGCATGACTTTTCGGCCTGAAGTCCTGAAGGCAGAGCCGAACCGCGAACTGCGCTGGCTGCATACAGACACACTTCGCGGCTTTGAAGAAATGAATCGTGCTCTTAAGATACAGGCGGAAACAGTCACCTGAGGTTAATGTCCACAGACACGTTAGGGGTAACATAGCATTTAATCTGCGTTCATCCGCGTTTATCTGCGGTTCTGTTTCTTGGAGAACCATTGCAATCAATAACGATCATATCTATATAGTTCTATATTTTCTATTGGAGCAGGTTTTATTATCCAGCCGGATGTTCAGTGATCCATGAAGCCCATAGACCACCCATCTTTTTCGAACCGGCGCTTCATACCAGGCTTTCCACTCATAATCCAAACCCGTGCGGAAAGCCTGTAGTCTCCTTATTCCTGAAGAATAAAAATAGAATATATTATTCTATATAGTCTATGAGGCTTACCCTGATATAGTTTCCATAATTAGAGTAGCTGGGCGGCGCGCACACAGCCGCCAGTGTATAAACCGTCGGAAAAAATAGGAAGCCCGCTTCGCGTTTTCGCCAGAGCGCAGGGCTGCTGTCACCATGGAACTGTGCCCCGGGATAGGGAGATCGGGGGCGCAGGTTCCATGCTCACGAAAATAAAAATAGACTATATGACACTATATAGTTTATGAGGGTTTCAATAAAATACTTTTGAATATTGTAGTAATCTGGTGATGCTGTAAATCCATGTCGCCAAGTTTCAATTTGAAATTATGGAATAAAGTAAGGGCAATGCCGGTGGGCATCACCGAACTAAAATAAAGGAGAAAAGAAAATGGTAACCTTAACTCCGCAATTTTTTAGGGAATATATCCCATCAGAGAGATTCTGAAAGCTACATTATTTATCAGAAACCTTATGTATGTTAAAAAGAAAATAGGAATAAAATTGTTTAAATCGTTATGCATCGAATTGCTACTCAATATTGAATAATTATGAAACTTTACTCAATTTTTTATTTTCAATGGCAGTTCCCCATTCTTCAGGATTTCATATACCCAATTTTCTCTATATTCCCTATAGGGATTATAGAAAATCAAATGTTTCGGCGGATAGTTTATAGACAAATCAGTAGCATAAGATGTAATAAATCAGTTAATATTTAATTAAATTTAATTATTCCCTATCATTTTGCGGAGTTTGGGTGGTAAATACAAAAGGAATAAGGGCATTCCTGCAGGACTCAAAAGCCGTCTCGCCAGCTATAGCCACGTTAATTTTGATCGTGGTCGCAGCGGTTGCAGCAGCAGCCATAGGCGTAATGGTTCAGAGTTCGCAGGGAGATGCAGGATTGATGTTGACAGAAAAGAGCGCAGAAGTAGAGGGCAAGATCTCAACAAAAGGCAGTACAACAGTGTTGCCCATAAGCCAGTTAGCAGCAGTCGGATTCATGTCCACGAACCCGTCGTATCAGGTATCTGTTGCAGCAGGCGGCTCAGGCGTGGGCAGAATGCTGGTTTATACCAAAGCGGTTGACATAGGCGCAAGCTCTGACCCGTGGCCAACAACAGAGAAAACTCAGGACGGCATAAAAGTACCCCACAGAAAAGATGCAATCATCCAGGAAGCTGGACCTGATGCCACAGTCTGGGAGACCAAGATTGCAACAGGAATAATAGTGGTTGCAGCGAATATAAACAACGGTATAGTTGCGGTAAATGTATCCCATGTTGATGAGCTTGATGCGTCAGATAATAAGATCAACGTATCATTCGCTACATTGCGAACAGCATATGGAACTGATGGCTACTTAACACTCATTGGCGGTCAGCCAGTAAAAGTCGTCCAGCGCAGTGACCCCGGCGGAAGTGAAGAAGTATTCGCAGCATGGTTATACGCACCCACTGATCTTACAGAGGGCTACTTCCCGACAACATCCGGCGCAGTCGGCGCACAGGGCAACCAGGGCATAAGAGACTACATCCAGGACACTAACAACTCGCTCGGCTTCGTTGACATAGGTTATACAAAAGACCAAGTCAACGGCAAAGATAAGGTAATCGCAGCCACAATGAATGGAGTCACAGCTAGCAAAGACACCAAGGGCCTGGGCAAAGCATACGATACAGCAAGCAAGGCAGTATCCACCGAAAATAAAGGTCTCGCTCGCGACCTCTACTACTACAGCTACGGCGTACCCAAGGGCGCAGTCAAGCAGTTCCTTGATTATATCGTAAGCCCAGCAGGTCAGGCGCAAGTAAAGGCGGCAGGATTCTTCAGCGTTTAAATAAATAAACTTCAATTATGAGGAGCTTTCCTCATAATCTTTTTTTTCTTTTCAAGTGATCATCCAATAAAAAGAATGCACGAGAATATTGTGTATATAAACAGTTATGATAGAAGAGCGTACAGGGCGTACAGGATCCCTGAAAAAAAGATCATATCGCAGGTAAGAAAGAGGGGTACGGGTGCATGCGATACATGATGGGTGACTGAAGGGTAGAAAAACCTGGTAGTGATTACGTGGCAATCGACTGCATTATCGATTATGACTGCAAGGTCAGGGAGACGCTGACGCTGGATGGAATGGTTTCCATGATAAAGAACAGGAATCGCGCCGCAACTGCTGTCCAGATGCTCAAGAAAGACGGCAAAACAGATGAAGAGGTGCTGAATACTACCTTTAAATTCCACATGCTGACGCTTGATGGAGAGACGGAGATAAAGGATTACAAAGTCTCAGACCTGCTTGAAAGTACGCTGCCTCTGGAAGCCCTGCAAAAACACTGCGAACCCTGTCCAGCCAGCGGCGGAAAGAGGTTCGGCTGCTACACTGCTATCAATTATCCCATCTCCGGGAAGGTGGAATCATGGCTTGCAGATACATCCAGAAGAACGAACCGAAGCAAGGAACGGTTCGACAGGCAGTAAAAATTACGGATAAAGACGGGAAAGAGTCCTGGATGGTCTTTCATCTTGAGGATAAAGACACGGACGATAGCGCCATATACCAGCTTAAAGAATTTTTCCGGGCGCTGTTCATAGCATACGGTTTAGATAGAGAGATGATTATTGATATTTAAGCTGGAGGTTAATTATGAATGCTGTAGGAGCTTTAACGATTTTATTTCTAATATTTTCCGTAATAAGCTATTCTGGCGGAAAATATAACAATGCACTTATACATCTTGAAATAGCGGCATTTTTAGGCGTTATCTCTATAGTTGTGAGATTTCAGGCATGTCTCTCATTCATCATCTTTACAAACAGATCGCCCTCCATGTTTTTTATTAAAGGACAGGACAGCATCCTTCCGGCAGGTCTGGTATATACTTTCGTTACTCTACTTCTCGGGTGGTGGGGAATACCCTGGGGTCCGATTTATACCGTGCAGACCATTTATATTAACCTGCGGGGAGGTCATAAACAGACCATAGGAGATTTAATAAACAATATTGAAAAGACATCAGTGGCAGAGGATAAACAGAAGGATGCTATACACCCAACCTGATGCCCTAAAATCAAGATTAACGGTTTCAACAGACTCAGCATATCTCGTTCTAAATCCACGAAGAAATACAAATGCTGGTCGTGCAAAGCCGTATTTGAAACACCCGAAGCCAGGGTAGTGAGGCACAAGGAAGTTGCTCTGAGAAGCTGTTAGAAAAGAATCATGCCTGTACCGCAGCCAGCCTTTTCTCAAGGTTTTAACCTTAAGCTGTATTGAACTGGTGTGACAGCCATCAATTTTCTGTTTTCAGAAAGTGCTGGTAAATCTATATAGAGCTATATAGATTATTTACATAAATTATATCAATCTTGTAACTTTCACATCCCGTGCAAAACCAGATGGTTTTGCTTCCAGACATGAGAAAGGAGGAGCAATGCATGAAGATAAACAAGAATGAACAGCCGAAATCTGAAAATAAGCGGGGAAGGCTTGACATAATTATCGACATTCTTGAATTCGCGAAAAAAGGAACAAGCAAAACAGCTATTGTCTCCGGTGCGAATCTGAACTTTCAGCTCACAGAAAAATATCTTGCTTTACTCCTGAAAAATGGATTTATGGATAACAGGCAGGAGAAATACGTAACCACAGACAAAGGAAAAATGTTTCTGGAAAAGGCGAAAGAAATCACTCTTCAGTTAAAATAGTTCTATTGTATCACATCGTGTATAAGGTCAACAATAAATGGATTTGATGGAAAAGAGCATGCTGGGCATTTTGAATATCCTATTCTGCACGCCGTTTCTGCTCACCAGAATTTCAGAGCTTGCCGTTTATGATTCCCATAACCATGGGGTTTTTCACGGCTGCGTTTTATGGCGAGTTCGTATAGAGTTTGTTGTGAGTTCGTTGTTAAATTCTTTGGTGAATTCAGGATTTTTCCCTGTTTATATCTAAGTTGCAGAACCGGGAGATGATTTCGTCCAACCCCTGGTAAATGTATCTGCATATATTCTGGCAGCATTTCTTGCAGGCTCCATGATATCTTTAAACGGGCCGACAGTGGGTGTATTCTCAAAGAAAATATCAAAAGACATTTCATATGTTTTTGCCCAGAGATTATAATATTGCCTATATGTTTCTGGCGCCTGGATTGAATAAAAATTACCCGGGCTATTCTTGTATATTTTCACCCATTCTTCATAAAATTCCTTATATTTTTCCAATGCTTCACCTTTTGAAAGTTCAACTGCTTTCTCAAACAGCTCTCCTGAGGATTCGAGCCATGGCTTGTAAAGCATCAAGTAGGAATCTTCCCACAATTTTGAAACTGCTGTGTAGCTGTCCATATATGTCTTGAAATTTTCCTTCTTTTCTTCGTTCACTTCTTTTCTTTCTCCAGTTTTCTTTACCATATTTATTTCCTCCATTTAATTTATTTATTTTCTTTCCGAAATTGCGGTTGCACCTCAAATATATCCATTATCTTTATAAAGATGTTCTATATAGATTATTGTGATTAATTATATATCTTTTGAATGAATTTATCAATCTGGTGATTGAAATGAATGAAAACGGGCAAATTATGAGAAAAACGATCTCAAGTACAGGTACACAAAGGAGTGGAACGGAGACCGAATGAGCCGTGGGAGGAAGAACGCGCCAGATAAGGAGACTAATGCTGGTGTGGGCTTCCTCTGAAGCCGGTAAGGGCGAGGTTTTGCAGACATAAAAGGTTGGCAAAGAGGAGTAAGGAAGAGAGAAGAAGGATAAAAGAACGAAACATGAAGCGTGAGCAGTGGTTTAATACATCGGTGCAGAAAGATAAACTGGATTTTAGGCTTATGATAGTAGAGGAACTTCACAAACTATTCCCAATTACAGATTTCGCTATAGAGGCAGTTAGGTTCAATAAGAATAAGGTGGGCTATAGGCGGCGGTTCCATGCGATTGATGTTGGCATGGATATGTTGTACAGGGAGCTTGAGGGAATGGGAAGACTGCACCTTTACGATGGATATCAGACGAAAGGTGCCCGGGAGATATTAGGGCTCAGGAAGCACCATAGGAAGAGTATGAGGGTACCTGAGTCCCACGCAGTCGATGCAGTAGCGCTCGCTCATCTTACAAGTGAGGTGGAGGTGGTTTCACTGTATCCGTTTTATGTGTGGGGGAGCGACCAGCAGCCATTGATAAGTGCGCAAGAGCCAGTGACGGGGTTCGGAAGTGAGTTCGTGGTTGTCGGATCGAGACTCTAACCAGGAGATATACAGGAAGAATTCAGCCAATATTGATTCAGGTAGAATACTGCATCGTTTCGGTTTCAAGCAGCCAGTACCAGAGTGGCACAAATTTTATCTGTTTTTCATCTACTGTTTCTTCTGCGAAAAGGTCAGATGTAATGATGATCCCTTCAGGCATGTCAAAATAAACAAGCCCCGAAACAAGACCTTTGATCTCCCGATTTCGAGTTTGGGCATCTGATATATCACTGCATACCTGGATCATGCGATTGACTTTCAATCCTTGCTTTATCACAAAATCCACTTCAAGACCTTTTTCATCCTGCCAGTAATATATTTCGCAGTTTGATCGCAAAAGCTGGAGGAAAACAAGATTTTCATACAACTGACCGATATTTTCCGAAAATCGGAATGACACTGCATTGACCATGCCGGTATCTATGCAATATAATTTTTTAGGTTTATTTATCTGCTTCTTTATAGAGTAATCATAATGCTTCAAACTGAATAACAAAAAGGCGTCATCGAGATAAGACAGATAATCTATTATTGCATCCGTACTCAAAGCCATGTGATCTGCAAATATCTTTTTGAGTGAATTGAAAGTATATTGTTTTGCGATATTTGATATGCAGAAAATGCTTAATTGTCTGAGAGTATGAGGGTTTCGAAGGTTATAACGAGAAATTATATCTTTATGTATAATATCATCAAAATATGATTGCAAGAGCTCCCTGTGTTTTATCGATGGATATAAGATAACTTCAGGAAACCCCCCCTTTTCCACGTATTCATTGAATCGTTTCTTGATTTCGATATTCTTTTTTGAATACGGGAGAGTTTTCAAGTCGAGTTTGATATCATGAACTTCCAGGAATTCAGCAAAGCTGAATGGGAACATGCGGGTCGTGAGATGTCTTCCTGTCAAAAGGGTCGACAGATCGCCTGACAGCAGCGAAGCATTTGAACCACTGATTATGATCTTGATATTCCGTTCTCTGTCGTAAGTGCTTTTTATCCACTTCTCCCAATCCGGCATGTTCTGGATCTCATCCAGGAACAGGTACAACTTATGTTTATCTGATATTTCATAAAACTCTTTGTAGGTATCGACCAGCATTCGTAATTCATCGCCGTTTAAAGGTAGAAGCCTGTCGTCGTCCAGATTGATATAAACTATGTTTGTTTTTGGTATGCCGGATTCAATCAGTGAAGAGACAAGCTGATACATGAAATATGTCTTCCCGCACCGCCTTACTCCCAATATATCTTCGATATGGGGCATGTCAAGGCGAAGTGTTTTATGGCGTCTGCGGAATCCTGGCAATTCGTTTTCCTGCCATTCCACAAAGACATATTTTAACTTGGTTTTTGTGTCCATGAAATATACAATGACTTTTCATTGCCTTAAACTTATCGTTTATATTCGACAAATTCATATTATTTTATCGTTTGTATACGAAAATACATGTGATAACCGCATGCGATGCTACCGGAGAGACCTGTCTTGTTTTTCCCAAGCGGATACAGGAAGAATTCAGCCAATATTGATT
>JAHIHJ010000424.1 GCA_018899795.1 Methanobacteriota archaeon | reverse complement strand
TCTGCGGTTCTTATCCTAAAATTCGCCAGCTTCAAAATTTTTTCTTCTTCTCCTTCACATACTATTCTGACTCTCCCGTCAGGCAGGTTCTCAGCATACCCTTTAACGCCATAACGTTTTTAATGCTCCATAAACTATTATATCTTTTGCGGTCAAAATCTGCAAGCATGGGCACAATTGACGAATCCGGGTTCACTTATAGTCGAACTATGAGAATACTTTGGTTTCTATTCTTGCAAGTGTTATTTTCATCTGAGCGATCTCCCTGCTCATCTCTTCGTACTTATTATGAAATTTATCGGCAATTTCCATGGTGCTGCCCCTTCTGTTTAGGGTAATCCTACTGAGGTATGCGTCAGTAGTAATGCTGGTGTGTAAAGCCCTCAGGATAATAATAGCCTATAACGATTCCTATGGAAAGATTTTATCCCGAAGTGTGTAATATGGTCAAATATGCCTGTCCCGGAAAAGAAGATCAATTTTTTCATTACTTCAAATTACTTCCCGTCTATTTCCGTCACGGGAAATGAGTGTTCTCTCATGTGCCAGCACTGCAAGGGTAAATTGCTTGAATCGCTTGTCCACGCCACGACCTGCGATGAACTCGTAAGAAAAGCCCTGTCCCTGAATAAAAATGGAGCAAAAGGCATACTCCTCACAGGCGGGTGCGATGAGCGCGGCATAGTGCCAATTAGCGATATTGTTCCTGCCATCAAAACGATCAAGGATAGAACCGGGATGCTGCTGATCGCGCATACTGGTTTTATATCCCGTGAGGAAGCTTCTGCGCTGAGAGGTTCGGGACTTGACGGGATAGGTTTTGATGTGATAGGGGATATGGGAACGGCAAAAGAGGTTTATGGCATTTCGGTTTCTGAAAAAGAATATATGGAGAGCCTGCGCGCCATTGAGGATTCCGGTCTTATGGTGTTCCCCCATGTCTGCGTGGGACTTCATTTCGGGGAATTGAGAGGGGAATTACGCGCGCTTGAGATGATACGCGAAGTAAGTCCTGCCACAGTAATAATTACAGGTCTGATGCCTGTGGCAGGAACGCCCATGGCTCACATCAAGCCCAAGCTATCTGATTTTGAAAAAGTGATAACAAGAGCCCTGGAGATGTTCCCTGATACCCCTGTGGTTCTGGGATGCGCCCATTCAAGCGGGAAGGACAGGGAAGAGATCGAGATGATCGCCATTAAATGCGGGGTGAGCGGGATAGCGGCGCCGACTGTTGGTACTGCGAGGTTTGCCAGGGAGAACGGGTTTGAGGTTAATTATTATGGCATGTGCTGCGGGCTTGTTCCGGGGGACGGGATGAGGATAGAGGTGCCCTAACTTAGCCACCCGCATCTTGCGGAATGGTGCGGAGAGCATACGTGGGTACAGGGCTGCTATCACATGGGGCAGGGATGGGGTGTGTTGCAGAAGTTCAGTTCTTCCTCCCCGACATCACAAAAAATCCATTCCCTTTAACCATCCACTTCAACTGCGTAAAAAAAGCCTTCACGCCAGCATCAGCGCGCGGATGCGCCCCAATATAAGAAAAATCATTCTTCCCGAACCACTCCAGCACCTCTTCGACCGTATGATAGCTCTCGTGAGGATGGACATATTTATCCGCAACATAAGCCACCTCATGCACGCTCCTCATCTTCCTCCCGTATATCGCCCTCTCCACATAATCCATCCTCTTCCCAAAATCCTCACCAGCCCTCATCCCTATCCACGTCCTCACAGCCCTGTGCCCCAGCCGCCCGTAGCGGTTATAAAGCCCGATGGTTATCGTCCCTCCAGGTTTGCATAGTTTTTCAAGAGCAAGGAAATTATCATAAGGGTATTTTGTGTGGTGCAGCGCGCCTAGACAGAACACGTGATCAAACCGTTTCTCTGTTCTGAACTTTGCCATATCGCACAGGCTGAAATCTATCTCCTGGTCAAACTTCTCTGCAAGTTCCCTTGCTTTTGATAGTGATGCCGTGCAGAGGTCAAATGCCGTAACCCGCGCGCCGTGATATGAGAAATAAGCTGCTTTTTCCCCTGTGCCGCAGCCTGCGTCCAGGATATCCTTCCCCGAAAGCTCCGCGGTCGTCAATCCTGCCGTACCAAGTATCTTTCCCATGACATTGGCATGGAGCTTATGCACAAGGTCGCGCTCGGTGCGGATAGGGAGCGATGGGTAGGGGTATCTCTCATAGAACTGGTTAACGCGGCTGGCTATTCTGTCCATCGGCGCAATCTTGGAGAGGGATGGATTTATAGGTTTGCTCATGAGGATGTTTTTTCCGTTGAATTTATCTCATTCAAAAATAATATTACACCTAATGACCTCATCCCACATCGCCAGGTGCGCGCAGCTTGCCATGGTGCTTGAGGTCTCAGCCACGCCTAAACCGGGCAACATTGACAGGGATCACAATTACGCCGATACAAGATTCGAGCATTTCCTGGCAAGCGCCGTGGGCGTGTACCCCATATTAGAGAAAGCTTCAGGGTCTGGATCAGGAACTGGCTCATTGATCCGCGAAGCCGTCTCAGAAAGCGGCAAATGGCAGAAGGGCGGCAATACTCATTTTGGGGCATTTATCCTGCTCATCCCGCTCGTGATGGCAGCGGGAAGATGCAGCGACGGGACATGCCTTGAAGCGCAGGTCCAGAAGGTCGTAAAAGGAACAACGGTGGATGATGCTGTGGAGTTCTACAGGGCGTTCTCGGAAGCAGGAGTAAAAGTCATGCCAGTGAATGACCTCGACCTTGCAGATGCTGCATCGATTGAAAAAATAAAAGCGCAGGGATTGACGCTCTACAACATGATGGAGATATCAGCAGGCTATGACATGATAGCAGAGGAATGGACGAACGGGTTCAAGAGGACTTTTGAATGCGCCGAATCCATCCAGAGTAAGATCAAAGAACATGGCATAAATGATGCGGTAGTTCTCACGTTCATGGAGATATTATCTCGAAACAATGATACATTCATACAGACCAAATTCGACAGCAAGAAGGCAGAAGAGGTTTCAATGAGAGCGAAAAATATCCTTAAAAACGGCGGTATGGATAACATAAGAAATGAACTCCATTCCTTTGATGAGGAATTATTAAAAGAAGGCGTCAATCCGGGCTCGACAGCAGACCTGATAATATCAGGACTGTTCGTTTCGCTTTTTGAGGGGATGAGATTCTGATCGACATTGAGGAATTCGGATTTCAAGAAGGAGTATCAGAGGTCATCCTTACAACGCTTTCTTCGGATGGCGTTCCAAATGCAGCGCCAATGGGTATTCACAGGGAGGGCGGAAGGCTCTTTGTCAGGATATTCAATTCCGGCACACTTACGAACATACTTGAAAATCCAAAAGCTGCGGCAAATATCGTGGATGACCCGGCGCTGTTGGTGAAGTCGGCGCTGTCAGATGTCGAACCTGAAAGATTTAAGTTCATCGGTGGTTTCCCGGTACTCAAACAGGCGCTGGGATGGGTTATTTTTGACTGCACATGCAGGAGGGGTGAGAATATTTCTGTAGTTGAGCTATCCCCGGTTAGAGGAAAAATAAATCGAAAAGCCATCAAACCTGTGAATCGCGGTTTCAATGCGGTCATAGAAGCTACCGTCCATGCAACGCGATACGTGGGACTGAAGGAGCAGGAATATCTCAGTAAGATAGAGTACAGCAATACCATAGTCCAGAAATGCGGCGGAGCGCGGGAGAAGGAAGCGATGAGGCTGCTCTATGAGCTGATAAGATATCCTGAATGAAATTATTATATGGCGCGTGGAACTTCTTCCACCGTCACCAGCACCTGCTCCCCTGTCTTCATATTCTTAAGCGCCACCTTGCCCGCATCCAGTTCATTCTTCCCCACGATAACAACATGGCTTGCCCCGATCGTATTGGCATAGGCGATCTGGTCTTTGAACTTCCTGCCCATGACATCGATGTACACAGGCACATGCTCGCGAAGCTTCTGTGCTATCACGATGGCTTCCTTTCGCGTATCTTCGAACGAGACGATAACAATTCTCCGCGGCGCTTCAGGCTTGACTTCGCATATCTCCATTATCCTGTCAAAACCGATAGCATATCCTGTCGATGGAGTATCCTCCCCCCCGAACAACTGCGCCAGCCTGTACGAACCGCCGCCGCACACCTGGTTCTGGGCGCCAAGCCCCTCGCAGTATATCTCGAACACCATGCCTGTATAATAATCAAGACCCCTCGCTATGCCGAGATCGACCTGGTAATCCAGACCGTACACATCAAGCAG
>JAHIHJ010000423.1 GCA_018899795.1 Methanobacteriota archaeon | reverse complement strand
TGTTACCATGTATGAAAAGGCAGCCGCATCACGATTTAGAACACGGATGACACGGATTGCGCGGATTTTCACGGATCCGTGCGCATCCGCGTCGACTGTCACGCCAGTCGATTGCGTGCACACGTATGCCAGTGCGCTGGCATACGTGGACGTGTACTCCGCGCAATCTGTGTTCCATCATGGGGGCGCGCAATGATCAGCAATAAAATCCTTAACGAAGCCGTGCGCCGCCTCGTAGAAAAATTCCATCCTGAGAAGATCATACTTTTTGGCTCGCAGGCGCGTGGGACTGCTGATGAGCACAGTGATGTAGATCTATTAGTTATTCAACCCATAAAGGGAAACCGCAGAAATCTCTTGATGGAAATGTATTATGCTTTAAGCGGTCTGGGTTTTGCGCGTGATATTATCCTTCTAAGTCCAGAAGAGTTCGAAAGAGACCGTTTTATCCCTGGAACAATCGCACGTCCTGCCTGGAAGGAAGGGAAGGTTCTATATGAATGTCGTTGAAAATGAAATCCACAACAAAGTAAATATATGGATTGCATTTGCTGAGGAAGATTTGCACATGGCACAATATGCCATTACGATGAAAAATGCAGTTCCATACAGGCTGATTGCCTTCCACGCACAGCAGTGTGCTGAAAAATATCTCAAAGCATATCTTGTGTTCAAGGGTGTTGATTTTCCTTATACTCACGACATATTTCGTTTGCTGGAATTATGCGCTGAACATGGAAATTGGGCAGGGACAATAGAAGAAACTAAGAGACTAACTCTATATGCTATCACAACCCGCTATCCGGGAACAGAGGATAAAGTGACTATGGATGAGGCACTTAATGCTATTGATCTGGCTTCCAGAGTTAGACAGGTTGTTAGAAGTACACTTGCTGAGGAAGGTATGAATATCGAGGAGGACGCTTCGCAGTGAAATCCACCATCGACCGCCTCATAATCAACTCACCCTATGAAGAACCCGCTCATTACTGGAGTTATGAGCGTGAAACCCGCTTTTTCACCCTGAAAGAAGGCAGGCGTCCTGCCGGATATGTAATAGCATCTGAAAGTTCAAAGGCGTTTGATGACCCAGGCAAATTCATCGAGATACCGCTTGTAAATAAGATCCGCCCGCGCATAAAGGCATGGCGCGAGTCAGGCTATCCCGGCGTCACAGGCATCACAAAACGGCTTCTCGAACACTGGCGCAACCCTGAGGAACGGGAATACCGCCGCTTTTTCTTCTGCCAGCTTGAAGCCATCGAAACCATTATCTGGCTCATCGAAGCGCCGGAGGCGGAGAGAGTGGGTATAGAGATTCCGTCAGACGGCGGGCTTTTCAGGCGCCAATGTTCCAAGATGGCGACAGGAAGCGGAAAAACTATCGTAATGGCTATGCTCATCGCATGGCAGGTATTGAACAAAGTCACCTATCCTCAGGATACCCGGTTCTCAAAATATGTTTTTGTTGTCGCGCCAGGGCTCACCGTGAAAAGCAGGCTCTCCGTGCTTTTCCCCTCATCTGCGGGAAATTATTATGACGAGTTCAATATCGTCCCACCCGGATTAACAGAAAAACTGAATCAGGGAAAAGTCCTTATAAAGAACTGGCACGCATTGAACTGGGAGACCGAAGAAAGGCTCGCAAAAAAGAAAGGCGTTGACAAGCGCGGGGCAAAAAGTAATGAAGCCTATGTCCGTGAAGTGCTGGGCGAGATGGCTAACGCACACGGCATCATTGTCATAAACGATGAGGCGCATCACGCATGGCGAATACCTTCTGAATCAAAAGTCAAGGGATTAAAGAAAGAAGATATCGAGGAAGCAACTAAATGGGTGGGCGGTCTGGACAGGATACATGAAACCCGCGGCATACATGCATGTTATGATTTTTCGGCGACACCATTCGCCCCATCAGGAAAAAAAAGTTCAGAAGAAGCATTGTTCCCATGGATAGCAAGTGATTTTGGTCTTAACGATGCCATAGAATCAGGTCTTGTTAAGACGCCGCGCGTCGTGATCCGGGATGATGGCGTTCCGGATGCAAAAGACTACAAATCCAGACTTTACCACATCTACGAACATGTAAAGGACGACCTGAACCGCGATGCACAGGAGCATGACCCGCTCCCTGACCTTGTTATTAACGGATATTATCTTCTTGGAAAAGACTGGCTGGAAACAGAAAAAGCATGGGTGGAAAGAGGATTCAAAACTCCGCCGGTCATGATCTCTGTAGCAAACCGCACAGAAACCGCGGCGCGCGTCAAATTTGCTTTTGACCATAAAAAGATCAGGATAGATGAACTCTGCGACCCTGAGAGAATACTCCACATCGACTCTGAGGTACTCGGAATGGCAGAATCGCAGGAGGAAGCCGCAGCTATTGAGGGAAATAACACCGAGGAACAACAGGGGGATGAACCCACCCACAAGCTTTCCAAAAAAGAGAAAGCAGAATTGCTCCGCCAGAAAGTCGATACAGTAGGGCAATCAGGAAAACCTGGCGAACTGATCCAGAATGTCATCTCTGTTGGAATGCTTTCAGAAGGCTGGGATGCCAAAACCGTTACACATATCATGGGGCTTCGCGCTTTTTCAAGCCAGCTGCTATGCGAGCAGGTGGTAGGCAGGGGGCTCAGGCGAACATCGTATGAGATCAATCCTGATACTGGCTTGTTCGATGCTGAATACGTCAACATTTTCGGAGTTCCATTCACTTTCCTGCCTCATGAATCCAGGGACGGACCGCCGCCTCCGCCGCCAGCTCCCAAGACTAAGATAGAACCAGTTCTTGAAAAGAAGCAATTTGAAATTAGCTGGCCAAATATCATCAGGATCGATCATACATACAGACCAACCCTGACCCTTGATATGAGCAAAGTTTCAACCCTGGAATTGAACGCCGCAGAGACTGCGACGCTGGCAGAACTTGCGCCGGTTGTGGAAGGTAAACCTGATTTTGCAGGTATATCTGAAATCAACCTGAACGATCTGGCTAATAAATTCAGGATGCAGAGGATTATTTTTGAAACAGCAAGAGATATCTATGACCAGATGAAACCCACATGGAAAGGAAACAGAGAGTTTCTGCTGGCTCAATTGATCCAACTGGTAGAGGAGTTCATATTATCGGAAAAAATCCGCATATTCCCGCAATTTTTCAATCAGGATGATAAAAAACGGCGCATTCTTATCACCCTGAACATGAACAGGGTAGTGCATCATATATGGGAAGCGATCCGAT
>JAHIHJ010000422.1 GCA_018899795.1 Methanobacteriota archaeon | reverse complement strand
CGCGTCATCCGCGCAATCCGCGTTCTATGTCACGTTTTTTCTCTCCTGATTTTTGGACAGGATAACAGGATTAACGGGATACCTGATAAAACATTATCCTGTCGATCCTGTTAATCCGGTCAAATCCACACAAATACTCAAGCCTCTGCCATATAGATTTGCGTTTCCAGTCCGCGCAGCGCCGCAAGATATTTCTCTTTCCCTCCAAACATGCTTATTATCTCAAGCGGCGTCCCGAACTGATTTAACGGCTGCACCCTGAGAACGTCCATGCTCTCGATATTCTCTATCCCTGAATCGGCATATTTATCAAGAAGCGCCGTCAGAACAGCGCGCGCCTTCTCTCCAAATTTAGAGAAATAATTCTTCTTACGCACAGCCTCTGCCCTCTCGCGACGAGATAAAGGCGGTTTATCATAAACCACATGGCAGATAAGGTCGAACGGGTCATAATCGCGTCCCACCTGCTCAGCCAGCGCATCAAGAAGCAGCCCCTGCCCTTCAAGCTCCTGAAGGATCAAATTCTTTTTCCCGGCTTTGCTCCACTGGGTAAGGAACGAATCAAGCGATTCATATTCCTTTCTTACTTTATTCCTGGTATAATCCTTGAGTGATTCAGTTATCAGCTTGCCGTCTTTCCCATAATACTGCACACGCTCCGCGACAACTTTAACAGGCACATCGTTCACAACGAATTTTGACCTTTTAACACTGTCATAAGGTTCGTCAGGAGGCACAGGAGGATCATGAGGACCCGGCTTATAAACAACCACAGGATCGCCATCGAACAAAGGATCGGCAAAAAGCTCAGTAGCCTTCTTGAAATCCATTATCGTGAAATAGTATTTATCGAAATCCTCATTGATGCGCGTCCCCCTGCCGATTATCTGCTTGAAAACAGTCATGGATTGTATGCGCTGGTCAATAACGATCAGTTTGCAGGTCTGCGCATCCACTCCTGTATTCATGAGTTTGGATGTAGTAGCTATCACCGGATAGATGCTCTCAGGCAAAATAAAATTATCAAGTTCCTTTTTACCTTCTTCATTATCCCCGGTTATTCGCATAACATATTTCCTGTTTTGAGCCACACAATCGCCATTTTCATTCACAAGCGCCTGGCGCATTCGTTCAGCATGATCTATGTCCTCGCAGAAAACTATCGTCTTGTCAAACCGATTGGTCGCCTTCAGGAACTCGGATATCTTTTTAGCCACAAGCTGGGTGCGCTGCTCCAAAACGAGCGTCCTGTCAAAATCTATCTGGTTATAAATTCGGTCTTCGATCTCGACGCCATACTTATCCAGTTTCCCCTTCTCAGGACGCCATCCTGTGAGGTCTTTATCAATGTCGATCCTTACCACTTTATACGGCGCCAAAAAACCATCATCTATCCCCTGTTTGAGGGAATATGTGTATATCGGCTCGCCAAAATAATGAATGTTAGAGACCTCTTTTGTTTCCTTCGGAGTAGCAGTCATCCCTATCTGCGTCGCTGATGAGAAATACTCAAGTATCTCGCGCCATGCCGAATCCTCAGCCGCGCTTCCCCTGTGGCATTCATCCACTATCACGAGATCAAAGAAATCCGGCGAGAATTGCTTATAGATGTTTTTCCATTCTTCCGGGCCTGAAACTGCCTGGTAAAGGGAGAGGTATATCTCAAATGATTTGTCTGCATTTCGATTCACTATCTTTGTCATTGCAGAGCCAAATGGTTTGAAATCGTTTGTTTTCGTCTGATCAATCAGGATATTACGGTCTGCCAGATAGAGAATGCGCTTTTTTGTGCGTGATTTCCAGAGGCGCCAGATGATTTGAAATGCAGTATAGGTCTTTCCAGTACCGGTAGCCATAACGAGAAATATGCGATTTTGTCCTCTCGCGATCGCTTCTATGGTGCGGTTTATGGCAACAAGCTGGTAATACCGTGGAGTTTTGCCGCTGCTGTCAGTGTAATAATCCTGGGTAACGATCTGCTTATTCGTTTCATCAATACCTTTCCAGGCACAATATCGTTTCCACAGCTCTTCCGGTGATGGAAAAGCATCAAGTGGAAGCTCTCTTTCGATTTGTCCGGATTTAGCTGTGCGGTCATGTTCTATGAACGCATCGCCATTTGTGCTATAGACAAATGGCACATCCATCATCTCAGCATACACAAGCGCCTGCTGCATGCCATCCCCGATACCATGATTATTATCTTTAGCTTCTATTATCGCAACAGGGATATTGGGTTTATGCGAAAGCAGAAAATCGAGGCGCTTTGACTCACCCCGGCTCCAGAGACGCCCTTTTACCATCACACGACCTTTTGTGAAGGTCACTTCTTCCTGTATCTGGTTGAACAGGTTCCATCCCGCCTGAACAATAGCAGGAGTAACATATTTGGTGCAGATATCACGTTCGCTTAAGTTTTTCTTATTGATGGTTTCCATATCCCTTTATCATCCTGCAAGCGGAAGCATTATTTGACACGATATGACATATAACTTAGTATATATATAAGCGTGTGGGATTAAAAATATATGTGAATTAATCGGTTATCCCCGAAACATAAGGGGCATGTCCCCCTCCGCAAATAAAAAAGTCCATCCAATCAACTCAGGCGCCCCCGACCGCGCCCCGGCGCCATAGG
>JAHIHJ010000421.1 GCA_018899795.1 Methanobacteriota archaeon | reverse complement strand
CGTTATCTATTGACCAGGTGAAGGCAAATGAATATGAGATCAATAATTCTGATAGTCTTAATATCCGTTGTCGCAGGTGCGGTTTTGAGCGGATGCATCCAGCCCGACACAGGTGTGGACATAAAAGATAAGACCGGAGGCAATGTCTCTGAGCTGACCATATCACAGTTCGAATCAACACAGGGCTTAAAGAAATTCTCCTCAGTAAAGGAGATAAAGGAATTCCTTAAAGTAAGCTCTGCCAGTTCTGGTTATGACCAGTATGGCGGGTGGGGTGGAATCAATTTCGGCGGCTTCATGCAGAAAGGTATGATGGAAGTTACAGGCGCAATGGATAGCGTTATGCCAACGGCGATGCCAGCTGCGACAACATCTGCTATGCAAACAGGGGCTGGTGAATCAGGGGCAGTTGATTATTCAACCACTAATATACAGGTGGAAGGCGTGGACGAAGCGGATTTCGTTAAGAATGACGGCAAACACATCTATGTACTGGCGCAGAACAAACTGGTCATCGTGGATGCCTTCCCTGCTGCGGAAGCAGAAACCCTTTCCACCACAATTATAGATGGCAGACCAAGGGATATTTTCGTGAATGGCGACAGGCTCATTGTATTCACAGAGGAGGACTCCCAGGTAATGATATTCCCAGAGTATGAGTACATGCCCATGTCCAGGTACACCCAGAAAACGAACGCTCTGGTCTATGATATCTCTGACAGGAAAAAACCCGTGCAGGTATCCAATTTCAGCATCAACGGCAATTACTTCCAGTCGCGCATGATAGGCGACTACGTCTATTTCATAGTGAAGGATAGCGTTTATTATAGCAGCGGGGTCGTGGACGTCCCTGTAATAAAACGGGGTTCTGTTAAGATAATGTCACCTGACATCTATTATTTCGATAACCCTGAGCAGAATTATGTATTCCATACGATCGCGTCAGTGAACATCAAGTCAGAAAAGATCAACGCAAAGTCGTTCATGATGGGCTATTCTGACAACCTGTATGTATCAGAGAACAATATCTACATAACTTATCGCAGGAACCTGCCCATGCTGTATTATGAGGCGCAACGCGAGGAGAGGTTCTATAAGGTAGTGGTGCCAAATCTCCCGATAGGCGTGCAGGATAAGATAATCGCCATCAAGGGGAGCGATCTTACCTCATCTGAAAAGTGGGAAAAAATATCCTCGATATTGGAAGATACTTACAACAACATGACTGAAAACGAAAAACAGGATTACGCCATGAATGTTCAAAAAGCTGTCGAGGAGTATGAGACAAAGCTCGCACAGGAAAGAGATATAACTGTGATCCAGAAGATAAATATCAACAAAGGCGATATTGAATACAGGGCTAAAGGCGAGGTTCCCGGCAGCCTGCTTAACCAGTTCTCAATGGATGAATCAGGTGAACACTTCAGGGTCGCCACTACGTCCCAGATATGGACTGGCAGGGAGTCAAAGCAATATAACAACGTCTTTGTAATGGATAATGAACTTGCAATTGCAGGAAAACTTGAGAATATCGCACCTGATGAGAGGATATACTCCACGCGGTTCATCGGGAACAGGCTTTACATGGTGACTTTCAAGCGGGTTGACCCGCTCTTTGTGATAGACCTGTCAGACCCGAAAGAACCTAAAGTACTGGGCGAACTCAAGATACCAGGGTTCTCTGATTACCTGCATCCATACGATGAGAACCACATCATAGGCGTGGGTAAGGAGACCGCGGATAACCAGTGGGGCGGCACTTCCATCAAGGGTGTGAAGCTCTCACTGTTCGATGTGTCTGATGTCAATAACCCGAAACAGCTTGACAAATATGAGATAGGCACTTCAGGTACGGACTCCGAGGCGTTGCGCGACCATAAGGCATTCCTGTTCGACAGGAAGAAGAATCTGCTCGTGATCCCTGTCAGGGAAGTCACAGAAAAGCCCAGATACGATAACAGAGGCTACTACGTGCAGAAGGTATGGCAGGGCGCGTATGTCTTTAACCTCACCCCGCAGGACGGTTTCAAGCTCCGAGGAAAGGTATCCCATCTGGACGACTACGAAGAACAGATGTATTACTGGGGTTCGCCAGGTGCCGTGCGCAGGTCGATGTACATGGATGATGTGCTCTACACTGTCTCGGCACAGAAGATCAAGATGAATGATCTTAACAACCTTTCAGCAATAAAGAGCATTGACCTGCCATATGACAGGAATATGTACTATCAGTATTCGTGGAGATGAGATAGGGCATTAGCGAACCAATATTAGCGACCATGTGGCAGGGAGGGCTGCCACTGTTCCTTTTTTTCCTTGTGCTATTGCGGTTTAAATAATTAATATTCATCTCCATCAGGTCATCGGTTAAGGAATTTGACTGGCTGATATGCATCTCTGGCTCTATATCTATCCAGATCAGGAAAAGCGATAAAAATAGACTGGATCAACAGGATGAACAGGATATGTTATAAACTCCCATCCAATTCTCTCATTCTTATATCAAATAAATAGTTCCGATATGGCTCGGGGTCGGTTTTTTCAGGCAACGAGCTTGCTGCCACCGTCTTATCTAATTCTTCCAATAATTTTTTAACATCTTCATGTGATCGGTTTCTTACTTCTCACCTTAACAGGCAGGTTCAACATGTGGTCTTCCTGTGTTGACAGGTCAGTCCCGAAATAATATATGACCCTGCCCTCTACAGTGAAATCGCCTGGCTGAGTCGTTTTCAACATTATTTCTATATTCCTTGCAAATCCGGATTTGAGATTGTATGTTGTGGTGTACTGCCCTGCGCCTGCAACAGCGAATTCTGATGAGGTGACAGACATGCCTGAAGGGGGTTTCAATATGACCTGCACTGTCATCTCAGGTTTTGTAATTAGATTAACAGCAGATAATATCAGTACGATATTCTCGCCAACTTCCACATCCGTTTTATCACCATAGAGTTCAACGCTTGCAT
>JAHIHJ010000420.1 GCA_018899795.1 Methanobacteriota archaeon | reverse complement strand
AGATCCATTTATAGTCAGAGAATCGTTCAACTTTGATTTCATTTGGTCCTAAAAGCTCAAAAATCTTCCTTAGTTCTCTGTAATCTTCAAGGAATCTCTTGCCGCTCTCTTCATCTGTTGTGAGAACTTCAATGGCTTTAAGCATGGTTTGCCTGTCATAGCTATCTTTTGGAATGTCAGAAAATAGCGCAAGTAACCCATCAAGCAGGGTATTGAAGTCCTCCCTCAGGCTTTCCATCCCTGAGAGCGCGCCTTTGATTTCCTCTTCACTATATATCTCAAAGGCTCTCTTGAATTCGTTCAGTATCCCTATATAATCTAATATTACCCCGGCTTCTTTTATTCCTTTATAAGGTCTGTTTGTTCTCGCGATCGCCTGGAGGAGACGGTGTTCCTTTAAAGGCTTGTCAAGGTACATGGTCTGGAGAATGGGGGCATCAAAACCGGTCAACAGCATATCTGTAACTATCAAGATCTTCGGAGTTTCTTCTTCCTTAAATTTTTCTATGACTTCCTTTCGTATCTCTTCAATCTCCTTTTCGCCATATCTTGCTCTTGATTCCCTGCTTGTGTCCTGGATTATCTCTGCATCCCGTTTTATATTGTAGGTCATGACTACTTCTGAGTATTTTTTCGGCAGCCACTTATCCAGATATAATTTATAGTAGGCGCAGGCTTTCCTGCTTGCTGTAACTACCATAGCTTTGTACTTTCCATCTACGTTCTCTTTAAAGTGCTCTGCGATATCTCTGGCAACAAGCTCGATCCTTTTGGGGTTTTCAAGGAACATATTTATTGCATTGAGCCGCTTCTTTACACCCTCTTCCACACTGTCCCTTATATCATCAGGCAGCTCCTCAAATTCCACCTCAAGGAAAGTCTCAAGCATATCTTTTTTCAGGTGAACTTCCTTTTCAAGCCTTGGCTGATAGACGAGTTTTACAGTGAAGCCGTCATGGATCGAGTCTGTTATGAAGTACCTGTCAAGATATTTCTCTTCCGGCGGATAGCTGAACTCAAGATAGGTGTCCTTGCCTTTTTTCGATATCGGGGTTCCGGTGAGTGAAAAGAAGAAGGCATTTTTCAGGATGGATTTCATTTGCCCTGCCATTGTCCCATACTGGCTCCTGTGTCCCTCGTCTATGAAAGCCACAACGTTCTTTCTTGTAAGTATGGTCTCTTTTTGCTTTGATAACTCCTCAAGTTCTTTTTGAAGCTCGCTCAGTTCTTCCACCCTGAACTTGTGTATCAGGGTTATCATTATGCCCCGCCTGCCTTTTCCTTCATCGTGTTTCAGGACTTTTCTTAATTCATCGATGGAACCAATGATCTCTGGTTTTACTATGTCAAGAGAGTTAAATTCGGTATAGAGCTGCTCTTCCAGTTCGATCCTGTCCACGATGAAAAAGATAGAGGGGTTTTCAAGGCTCTTCAGGTGATAGAGTTTGTGGGCTGCAAAAATCATGGTGAGCGTCTTGCCCGACCCCTGCCAGTGCCATATCAGCCCTTTGTTCTTTTCGTCCTCTCCTTTCAGGTTCGCTGATACCCTGTTTACGATCTTCCTGGCTGCCCTGTACTGCATGTACCTTGCGATGACTTTCGTAGCATTTCCCATTTCCACCCTGAAGAACATGAAATTGCGTATGATGTCAAGTAATGTGTCCTTTGAGAGCATCTCAATGGTGGAATCAAGAGGGTCTTTTTCTGCTTCCTTCCATTGATTGGCTTTGACCTCTTCCTGCCATGGAACAATGGGGAAATACATGGCGGTCTGCTCTGCTGCTATGCCTATCTGGACATACTTGTAAAGTTCCGGAACTGTTTTTTCATAGTCCTTTATCTGCCCGTATGCATCAAACCAGTTCTCAGAGAAGCTTGCAGGGTTCTTGCATTCGATTTCCGCGAGGGGAATGCCGTTGACATAGAGCATTATATCGGTTCGTATGTCATCCCTGCCGTGATAGACCACCTGCCTGCTCACTATGAACTCGTTATTATCCATGTCATCAAAATCAAAGAGCCTGACATATTTCACCACTCGCTCTTTTTCAAACTTTATCGGTACACCGAACTTGAGATAGTTGAGAATTTGCTTTAGTCCCTCATTTCCGGAGCCTTTAAGCTTCAGTTCATTCAGGACATGTTTTAATTCCTCGTCCCCGATCCCTTTGTCTGCATTCAGCCTCTTTATTGCCCTGACAAGATTATTGAGAAGCAGAGGTTCGCTAAAGCTTTCCCGCTCAAGCTCGCTGGCAGGCACGAAGCGCCAGCCTTTTTCGATGAGTTTTTCAAGGATGTAATCCTCGACAAGGGATTTTTCAGTGAACTTTGGCATAACTCTTATGACTTCTCCTTGCCCATGCAGCATTTCTTGTATTTCTTCCCTGAGCCGCAGGGACAGGGGTTGTTTCTTCCGATCTTTATTTCTTTAGGTTTGATTTCCTCCATCGCAGGTTCAGAATAATCATCTTTTAGTACAGAGTCAATTTCGGCTTCAAATTCATCATCGTCTTCATCATCTTCGTCATAGTTTATCATATGCAGACTTTCAATATTCTCCCGTGAGAAATGGTTAAGCGGATCTGCAGTATTTCTCTTGAAATCTCTTGCATCCATATCAGAGAAAACGCCATTTATAGCTGCTACAACTTCATCCTCAGGAATAAAAGGATCATCAATTATTCCATCCTCAAATGCCCTGCGGATATCAGGAATTACAGAAGGATCATGGAATGAGGCAAGATCATGTGCAACAAGACCCGCAAAGGTGCCATCATGAGTGGTTTTTAACAGCTCTGTCAAATGCTTCTTGATGTCATCTTGATGCCGTGGAAATTTTTTACCCAATGCTGCAAGAGCAGAAGTTGCTGCTAATCTTACAAAAGTTTCAAGGGTTTCATCATTTGTAAATTCCTTGATTGGCTCTACGAAATCTTCCCCGAACGCGACCAGCAGGCTTGATGCATCTTCTGTCACCCAGTTACCCAGATCATCTTCATGATATCGAATAATATCCAGCAAAAGCTCAAATGATTCTCTGCTCTTTATGAGCGCAAGTATGTGTATGGCATGTAACGGAGACCAGCCATCTCCGGGACCGCCGCTGCGCCAGTGTTTGCCATATTGTAACAATTTCCTGAGATAGAAAACGGCATCTTCCCTTTTTGCGATCTCCTGTGCAAGCGTTTTATTTACATAAAGCCCGAGTTCGACCATTATTTCTATCAGCGCTTCTGTAGGATATTCGGGGAGATCATCTTTTATATCATCCCAAAAAAAATCAGTTTCTTCATTTATAAAATCTGCTAAATCTTCATCTTTTTCTGCTGCCATTTTCATTCCTCTTTTTCTGATATTCCCAGTTCATCATACCAATCCCAAAGAACGTCATGATATCCCCACCCAACATCCTCTGTTTTATTAACAAGTATCTCCATCCTCGGTCTGAATTTTTCAATAAGTTTTGTATCGCCCCATTCATTCAAAAATTTTATTGCATCTATGTAAACATTTTCCAATTTTGTATAAAAGTCCTCATACATATCCCCACAGTCAAGAGTGATTTCTGCCCCCTGTTCCACATAATATACCATTAGGTCAATCAGATTTTCTCGGTCAGGCGAAGCTTTTTTAAAATCGCTGATGGCTTTTTTAGCTGCTGTAAAATCGTTTGAATCCAAAGCTTTTGAAATTTTCATTTTATAATATTTAAGCAACTCCAGAAGTTCATCAGGTTTCTGGAGCTCTATTTCAAGCCATTCCATATTATCTTTGTTGAGCTTTGCGCTCTCAATGATAAGCCGGATAAGCTCTTTTTTATCGAATTGTTCAAGTGTTTTTTTCAGTTCAGTTGATTTCATTTTAACACATGCCTGAAAATATAGACACTGTCTCTTTTTGCTTCTGGAAGAAGACTATCTATCTGCGCCTTCACTTCTTGCTCCGTTTGTCCGGATGCAATGATAATATCTTCAAAAATTGCAAACCACCTGGATGCTAACCCTATCTCTGATAACCTCTTTTTTACTCTTCTGGTGTTTGACTTGCCGATCTCCTGATAATAAATTTTATAAAACAGAGGATTTTTTCTAAGGAGTTGCCTGATTTCATCCCAAAATTGCGCCCTGTTAGCTTCGCTCCTGGCATAAAACCTGAGCAATTCTTCATCTGATCCTTTAGTCTCACTAATTGGGGTATCAAGAGAGAGTATAATGCCGAACTTGCTTTTAGCGGTCTGGTAATTTACCTTGATATTCTTCTTTATACCACTTCCGAAGAGAATATTATGGAATTGGAAAAGCCCATAATGAATTATCTTGCCTTTAAATGGCAGAAGAACAGTTCCAACGAGCGAGGGTTCATAAGGGGGTGTAATATCCTCAATTTCATCAATCAAACCGATGACTCCATAAGCTTTTTGTTCATCATCTTTTAAAAAAATGCTATGGTTCTTTAAATGGGTGACTATGTAAAACCTGCCTTTTACAAAGTTTTTCCAGCTTTTAATTATGTCAAGTTCATATTGATTGAAATTAAACGGATTTTCTGCAACAAATGAATCAATCAATTCAGTATTTGCAAATATTTTTTCATGAATTTCCAGTACTTTATTCAAATCCTGGTTCTTGAAGTCTGGTGTATCTATTCCATTGATAACAGGATATTTCTTATTTACATAGAATAAAAGCGACCAGTTCAATCTGTAGAACAAATCTTTATCTTCTGTAGACAATATCATTTTTTCACCTGATATTCTATAATGCAGTCCATTTTTTAGTATTAAAAATCAAAGAAAATATCATGAGAGCCGCATTTCCCGCATACTGCCGAGTTGATAAGTCCCCTGCTATCATTATAAATTCCCGCTGTGATCCCATGCTGCTTAACACCATATTTCTTTTTCATTGTCTCGTCAAGCCAATGCTCTTCTTCTTCACTATCGGGACATCTT
>JAHIHJ010000419.1 GCA_018899795.1 Methanobacteriota archaeon | reverse complement strand
TCCGAGAGAAGCTACTATCGTCTGACCCAGGTGGGTTATGTCTTCCAGGATTATGCACTTATTAATGAGATGAGCGCTGCTGAAAATGTTTACGTGCTTTCCATGATGGAAGGAAAATCAATAAAAGACTCTTATGACACTGCTCTTGAAGCGCTGGATAAAGTAGGTCTAAAGGATAAGCATGCAAGGATCCCTGATGAATTATCTGGCGGAGAAAAGCAAAGAGTGGCTATAGCAAGAGCCATAGCAAAAAAGCCAGACATACTCTTTGCTGATGAACCATGTGCAAATCTTGATACTGCTAATTCCAAGCAGGTATTGGATGTGTTCAAAGAACTGAATGAGAAATATGGTCAGACAATCGTAATGGTCACTCATGAACAATGGCATACAGAGTATGTGGATAGAGTAATTACTCTCAAAGATGGAAAAATTATCAGCGATGAAAGGGAGAGGAAAGGCTGAGGTAATAATGAATTCTAAAGAACCACTACCAATTTTTATTATTTGATCTTTGCAAGAAGCACCGTGTAATTTTTACCGTAATGTTCGGCGCATTTCGGGCATGTGGTATAGAAGAAATACATCTTTTCAGGGTCTTTGCCTTTTGACCTGACATACTTATCCATTTCCTTTGCCCACTTCCCTGCATCCCTGTAAGGACCTTCGAACACCTTGCTCAGAAAAGTCCCTGACATTCTCTCGATCGCTGCGCCGGGCACATCTTTACCCACTGCAATGTAAACATCCGCGCCCCAGAGAGAGTTCTCATCAGTGAACATGAACGGCTCAGATGCAAGTGCGCCAGCCGATTTTATCTTCTCCATGTTCCTTGCCATGAGCTTATTAAAGTTCATGGGGATGTGGAATATGCTCCTGACACGGTCTTTTAGGAACAGCCTGTCCTGCCATATTAGCTCCTTCCCGTCCCATGGCGCAGGATCGAACCTGGGGCAGCAGCCGGTTTCCGAATTCTCGTATAGTTTGTCCATATTGTAACCTCCTCTCGTTTTTAATAATTAGTACTTGATTCTTTAAATGTTTTACCATTTTGAAGAATCCTTAAATAGCCCCGCTGCCAAAAGAACATCAATGAACTTCAAAGACCTCATTCCCCTGCTAGAATCAATCGCACCCCCATCTCTGGCAGAGGAGTTCGACACAGGCAGGATCGGACTTGTCCTCGACCGCGGCGCAGATGTCCAAAAGATCGCAGTTGCGCTTGACCCTACTGATCGTGTCTTAAAGGAAGCGGCGCGCCTGGGCGCTAACCTTCTCGTAACCCACCACACGCTTATTTTTGACCCGGTAAATCTCATTTCAAAACGGCTTTCCGACACGCTGAAGATTGCCATTGATAACGACATATCCATTTACACCATGCACACGAATTACGATAAAGTAGAAGGCGGGGTAAATGATGTGCTCGCGGAACTGCTGGGATTGAGCAATATCACACCACTCGCGCTGGGAAGGATCGGCGAGATAGAACCGATGAGCGCGAAGGATTTTGCAGCTTATATTTCGAAGAAACTGGATACTCATGTCCAGTATGCCGGTAATTCCGAAATAAGAAAGGTCATGGTGGTCGGAGGGAGCGGCTTTTGCAGGGAATACATTGATCTCGCCCTTGAGCACGGCGCCGATGCGCTTGTTTCAGGAGAGTTGAGGCACGATGCGATACGGTATGCGGGGGAGCTGTGCCTGTTCGACGCGACGCATTACGCCACAGAAGCGCCTGCGATGAAAAGGCTTTGCGGGAGGCTGCCGGTTGAGTCGATTTTCATAGAAGATAAGCCTGTTTTAAATATCTTATAGTTCAAAGGAAATATATTTTCAAAAAAAACTCACAGCCTCTTCGTCATGTACGGTCCCTCGCGCCCATACCCGAACTTCCTGTAATAGTCCCTGACACCTATACCGCTTATGACCACTATCTTTTCATACCCCGCGGCGCGCGCAATTTCTTCTGCCTGCGCCAGAAGCTCTTCCCCGTAACCCCGGTGCTGCCACTGCGCATCGGTTGCGTTCACGCCTGGGGGAACCATGGAGCCGTACACATGCAGTTCCCGCACAAGAGCCGCGCCCGCAAGCTCCTGCCTGTGGGGAGCATGCGGAAAGCGCAGCCTGATAAACCCGATCAGGATATCTTTTTCAACATCCTCGAAAGAAATGAAATGTTCTATGCCGCTACATGCCATATATTTTTCCGATACGAGTTCAACGTTCCCTGGCTCTGCGTCGCAATGTCCAACCTCGCGGCATCTTATGCACCTGCATTTCCCCCCAAGGTTTGTAAGTCGCTGCTTCGCAAGCTGCCTCAGATTGCTTTTCTTTATTCCGGCAAGTACCTGATATGCCGGGATGTCGCGCTGTATCCTCTGCAGGCGCACCCACTTTGGCAGGAAGGATTTGACCTTTGCGAGCAGTTCCACAGCCTCCTCGACCTCGAAGGGTTCATAGTTCCCGAGTTCCCACATCCCGTGAAGCCGGGTTCCTTCAGTAACAAGCGTGGGATATATCTTCAGATAATCAGGTTTAAATCTCTCATCCTCGAACAATGTCCTGAACATACGAAGATCCGAATCGCAGGTTGAACCCGGAAGCCCTGGCATCATGTGGAACCCCACTTTAAGACCGCTATCCCTGAGCCTCGCGTTCGCCTCCACGCTCTGCTTCACGGTATGCCCGCGCTGCATTCCGGCAAGGATAAAATCATATGTGTTCTGCACGCCTATCTCCACCTTTGTCGCGCCAAGATCGAGAATGGTATCGATATGTTCTAATTCAGTCCAGTCTGGTCTTGTCTCGATCGTGATGCCCACGTTCCTGACCCGGGCATTTTCGTTGGCTGACTGGACTTCCTCCACAGAGATGTAACTGCCTTTTCCTTCTCTCCATGCAGTCCCGTAAAAATCGTTCATCGCCTCGATAGCGCGCTTCACGAACCACTCCTGGTAGCAAAGCATACGCGATGTGTATGTCCCACCCATCACGATAAGCTCGGCTTTCTCTATCGGATGACCTATCTGAACAAGCTGTCCCAGGCGCGAGAAAACCTGCTTATACGGATCAAAGTCATTCTCAAATGCCCTTCTCGCAGCCGGCTCTGCGCCCATATAGCTCTGCGGGGACTGGAACTTCGAGCCCGGACCTCCCGGGCATGGCACGCACAGCCCATGCGGGCACGGGGCTGGCGAGGTCATGGCAGCAATAACAGCCACCCCTGACAGTGTCCTTATGGGTTTTAACTGGAGGAGGTCAAGTACCGCATGTTTTTCCTCCTCTGCTGCAGCCGCAAGTATTCGGGAATTACTAAGAAGGGAAGAGAGTTTATAGCGTATGCTAACCGCTTTTTTTGCAGCGTTCAATTCCTGTTCGGTCGTTATTTCTTTTCGCAGGAGATGCACTACAAGTTCCCTGCATGCAGATTCGATATTATCCATTAACTTCTGTTATTGGCATGCAGAGTAATTAAGGTTGGGAAAAGATAGAAATCAGATATTTCTACCAGAATTTCCACCAGGGCTTCTTTCCCGGCATTCCCTTCTTTACGCCTTTCAAGTATTTCTCAGGTTCTCCATCAAACGCTTTCTTGCATCCGGGCGCGCAGAAATAATATGCCGTTCCTTTATAATCCGACTTGAACTGCGCCGTCTTCTCGTCAACTGTCATTCCACATATCGGGTCAATTGCCATATTTTAACCTCCCTGATAATGGATTCACACCTGACTTCTTAAGGCTTTCGCAAAGTTCCTGCCGAACTCAACGCATTTATTAAGTTCTTCCCGGGTTGGCTGCCACTTCACTTTTATGCCATCCTGCAATTTCTTAATCTTTGCTTTCTCAAGGTTCTCCTCGATGAGCTTCACGTTCTCTCCGCTCCAACCGTATGAACCAAAGGCGGCGCCAACCTTGTTTTTGAACTTCAATCCTTTTAGGTCTTCAAGTATGGGTTTGAGTGTGGGTAAAAGTCCGTTATTCATAGTGGGGGAGCCTATAAGTATCCCCCTGGACTTGAAAACCTCAGTAAGCACATCGTTACGGTCATGCACTGCCATGTTGAAAAGCTTGAACTTCACACCTTCCATCTCAAGCCCTTCTGATATCGCCTTTGCCATCTTTTCCGTAGCGTTCCACATGGTATCGTAGATTATCACAACTGAGCCGTCGTTCTTCTGGGTTGCCCATTCATAATATTTGTTCACTATCTGGAGCGGGTCTTTCCTCCAGATTATGCCGTGGCTCGGTGCGATGATATCCACCGGGATGTTGAGTTTCTTGAACTCGTCTATCTTCCTGATAACGAGGTCGCTGAAAGGCGTGAGGATATTTGTATAATACTTGATAGCTTCCTGGTAAACCTCTATCATGTCCACCTCGTCATTGAACCGACCCGATGATGCATAGTGCATCCCGAAAGCATCGTTTGACATCAGTATGTTCTTGCCTGTGAGGTATGTGAACATGCTGTCAGGCCAGTGCAGCATGGGAGCGGCTACGAAAACGAGATTGTTCTTACCAAGACTGATAGATTCCCCGGACTTAACGACCTTGAAATTCCATTTCTCATGATAATGCTTGAATATGCTCTCGTTCCCCTTTTCCGAGACCACGACCGTGGCGTCGGGGATGAGTTTCATAAGTTCAGGGAGCCCGCCTGAATGGTCTGTTTCAGCATGGTTAGCTATTACATAATCTATTTTCTTGATATCTATTATCTTCTTTATGTTCTCTATCAACTGCTGTGAGAATGGTCCCCAGACCGTGTCCACGAGCGCGATCTTTTCATCCACTATCAGATATGCATTGTAGGTAGTGCCCCTGTGCGTGGAATACTCGTGTCCGTGGAACTTCCTGATGTTCCAGTCCACGACTCCCACCCAGTAGATACCGTCTTTTAATTCAACAGCCATTTTCTATCACTCCTTTATGCTCTATGTATCAGTAATTTCAGTTCTATGATATATAATACTATTTAGAACCCGTGAGAGTAAAATCTTTAGGTATTGGAATCCAGAATAAATTAAAATGTCTCTCACTTCCCTGAGAAAGGATTAAGTATGATTGTGCATATTCACAGTCCATCCCGCCTTAACTCAGTGGCTAGAGTGCGCGGCTGTAGTATGGATCATGTGCGATATGCACACATTAACGCGCAGGCACCGCGAAGTCCCCGGTTCGAGTCTGGGAGGTGGGACTTTTTT
>JAHIHJ010000418.1 GCA_018899795.1 Methanobacteriota archaeon | reverse complement strand
TTTACTTTTTTGGCGAGCTGATGGAATACATGATATGAATATTAACAACTTTTTCCTAAGCGTTTCGATAGTATCAGATTTAACAGTGTTGGTTTTGGCATCATCTGTTTTGACAATATCAACTTCTGGAGTAAAATCAGTTAGCTTAGTGTTCCTGTGTTTTATTGTCAAATTACCACCATTAAATTCATAGTCATGAGTATAGTTGTCCTTGTACATAAATATTTCTTTTGCCCTCTTATTAAGGCAAAATTTAATTTTGCACGTCCATAAGATTAAAATAGTTTGTTGTTGTTGTACTTCTTATGCGGAAAGTTCATATAGCGTTAGTAGGTTTTGACTATGACAGAGTTCTAAAGCCAATTCAAACGGATCCCCCAAATAAGCTATATCTTTTCTATGATAACAAGAAAGATGAAAAAGGTGAGTTTTCCAAAAAATGTGCGGATGCAATAGGGGACACAGTAAAGCAGATAATTGACACAAGTTTTATAGGGATTAATCCGATAGATTTTAAAAATTGCTTTGAACAATTCATGAGAGTTCTATCGACTGAAGAAGGTTCTGATATCACAGTAAATATAACTTCCAGCACAAATCTTGCAGTTGCAGCAGTAGTTTTTGCGTCATCGATATATAAAGCTCGAATGGTTTATGTACCTGGAAAATATAAAAATCCCCCAGTATCAATCGACGATTTGGATGGAGTAGGTGAATCTACTCGATCTTTTGACCCATTCGTTCCGACTAAATTATCGCAAATCCAACAAAAAATACTTGCAACTATTTTAACGAAAGGAGGCGAGGTAAATAGTATTTCCTCATTAGCAGATGTTCTATATCAGGATGAAAAAGACTTCGAAAATAAAAAAAATAAATATCGTGCGATGACCAGTTACCACATACAACAACTGAAAGATTTGGGATATGTCAAGACTATCGAAGCCGGAGAAGGTACAAGAAAAATAAAAGTCAGGTTATCAGATGCAGGTGAAGTTATCGGGAAACTTTATAAAAATAACTATAAATAAAAAATTATAAGCAGGGTGAATTTATGACAAAGAATGATGACTCTATGGTTGCAGGGCTTGGCTTTTTAGCAGGATTATTTTTAGCTGCTCCAAAAGAACAAGATAGACAGGATATCCAGTACGGGAGGGAGTGTAGGGAAAGAAATGCTTTACTGAACCACTTAAAATTGAATGGATCTGTACCACGAATGACCAATGAACACATTCGTGAGGCTGCAAGTTTATTTATTCGAGGATTTTTTAGAAGTGCCTGCATTATGTCAGCGATTGCAGTTGAAATAGCCTTAAAAGAAAAATATCAAATTATCAATGGTATTAAAAAGGCAGCACCGGAGTCATTTAAAGAATTAACTGATTGGGCTGAACAAGAAGGCATATTGCTACGAGGAGATACATCTTTTATAGACGGTGTTAGAAAACTTAGAAATGCTTACGTGCATCCTGAGAGCCTAAATGTAACGATTCAAGATGCACAGTTGATGTTTAACGTTGCATTGAGAGTAATAAATCATCTCTATCCTGATAGCTAACTCCAACTAATATTTGATTAAAAAGACATATCATGCGAACCTTCTAAATAAAGTCGCATAAGATCTGTGCTTCAGAGCTTCGATGATTTTGAACGAATGTCTTCCCTTTGAAATTCAGTACAGCCATCTGTTTAGTCTCCGTCTTTTATTAAGGATAACATGGTATTTAACAACATCTACTTAAGGTGACCCAATCAATAAATCTGCGTTCATCTGCGTTTATCTGCGGTTCCTATCGTTCACAATACCACCGATTCGTCGTTCCTTGAGAACCACGGAAGCGCCGCAAGAGCGCCAATTATGCCCTTTCCATCGATGCATATCTCAACCCCGTGTTCCCTGCAGTTTTTTAACGTCAGTTCCATCGTGATCATCCCGCTTCTGCACTGTCTGCTGTATCCCATAAGCGCCTCTGCATCAAAACCTGATAGTGCCACCATACCTGTCTCATTGGACACACTGTATTTTTCAAGCCCCTCTCTGATCGCGTCAAGCAGTTCTTTTTTTGCGCCGTCGGTGCAGGCAAATTCAAGCACTGTCGCCGTGCAATTCTGGGTTTTATCAGGCACTGGATAAAGCTGGACAAGCGTATGTGAAATGTATTTGCTATCCCGGGAATCAACAGCAACTGCAATGTTATGCGCAAGTGTCCATGTGGCTCCCACCTCTTTCGAATCTGTATTATCAATTCCAACAAGGACACGCTCTCTTCTCGGGACAACGATCGTACCGCTTGCCCTCTTGCCGCCCCCGGATTCAGAGATCCGGCAGCGAAGGACGCCGTCAGCATAAGCCCTGCATGTTGTCGCGCCAACGCCTCCTCCACCGAGGCCGCTGTAGGTTATCTCTATCTCGTCACCATCCACGATAACAGATTCAATACCAGCAGCAGCGACCGACGACTTCAGGTCAAGAGGAATGTGTCCTGTTCTCACAAGATAGCGCATCATGTCCCCAACTGCGCGTCCCCTGATCACGAGCGGGCTTTTGGAATAATGGTAAAGCGCCCATGCCGAGCCTCCGTAGCAGCTTGATCGTTCCATTATCTCAACATTTTCGTTCTTCCTGTCAGCTACCGCATATATGCCTTTGTAGGTGATATTATAAGGGTCAGATAGTTCCATAATTTCCACTGGTTTTAAGTATTTACTCCAATATATGAGTATTGTGAGCAAATGATAAATAAATTCTTGAGGGTATTGCTAATACTCATAGTTACCGCAGGTACAGCACATGCACTTGATGACGGCGTCACCATCCCGCTCGTGGCAGACAGCAGCACAGCGGACGGTGAACAGGGAATTCTTCTTTTCGCCAAAGTGATCGCCACCAACGGCACAGGTCATGTTTTCGTCGATACAAGCCCTTACACTCAGGTCGATTTGCAGGGTTCAGCGAGGCTTGCAGCAATGGTCGCTTCCGATGTCCTGGGAATAGACCAGCGCGCATATGATTTTTATTATATTA
This sequence comes from Methanobacteriota archaeon, assembly GCA_018899795.1. Next base: position 8,660 of record JAHIHJ010000418.1, on the reverse strand, counting down.
TTGATATCAGTTCGCCCATCATCGGAGGTCCTTCAGCAGGAGGAGCGCTCACTGTGGCGACAATAGCAGCTGTCAATAACTGGACGCTTAAGTCTGGAGTTGTGATGACTGGCATGATAAATCCTGATGATTCCATTGGTCCGGTGGGCGGTATCCCGTACAAGCTTGAAGCCGCTGCGGCTGAGAATTATACTCTTTTCCTTGTACCCGAAGGACAGGGGACGGTCACCTTGACAAAACTTATCACGAGAGCAAAAGGGAATTCAATTATCACAAGGGATGTGGAAGAGACAATTGATGTAATGAAGCTTGGAAAAGAGCTGAACGTCACTGTAAGAGAAGTCAGCACGATCCAGGAGGTCGTAAAGATATTTACCGGTCATGAAATTAAAAGACCGGTTTTTAACGGCACTATACTCACCCCCGGATACATGGGTCTTCTTGAACCGCTTGCTACGAACCTGAAGACAGAAGCCAGCGATATGTATAATGAGACCGCGGCGCTAACGCCGCAAAGCCCTTACCTCAAAGATGCAAAAGATATACTGGGCAGGGCTGATAAGATGTACGAGACCCAGAAATACTATGCTGCCACCTCCCTTTATTTCAATTCCATGATAAATATACGCGCAGCCAGATGGATATATGAGTACGGCAATGCTCCTGATAAAGATCAGTATATTGCTGAACTGGCAGATGTCGTTGAAACCCAGATAAACCAGTCAGAGAGCGACCTTGATGTGTTCAAATCAGACGGCGTGTTCGATGTTGGGGCTGTTGGGGCAGCGGAATCACGCATAACCACTTCTAAGTTGAAACTTGAAGAGACAAAAAAACTCAATAATTCAGAAGAAAAGATCTACGGGTTTGCCTTCGCCAATGAGAGAGCGCGAACAGCCCAGTGGTGGCTTACGCTTTCGACCCAGAGCGGGAAAGTGGTGCCAGAAAAAATATTAAAAGACAGGGCGGGATGGTACCTGAGCCAGGGACAGTCCATAAATACATACATGCAGGAACTATTATCTCAAAGCGCACACCCGGGCGTAATAAGCAGTCCGGTTGAAGATTTGATCCATGCCCAGAAAGAAATGCGGCGCGGATATTATTCAGGCGCGATCTTTGATTCGCTCCAGGGTTCCGTGAAATCCAGCACGATCATAGGGTTCATGGGACTGATTGATACCTCTGGCAAAGTCAACAAGAGCGAAGGTGATGCGAAAGATGCGATAAATGAAGCCAGGATGGCTGGAATAGAGCCCACCCTTGCGGTGAGCGCGTATGAGTATGCCCAGACCATGCCGGATCCATATGAAAAGATCAACCAGTTCACTTATGCCAAAATGGTGGCAAAGACGTTAATAGTGCTGAATTCCCATGCCGTACCTTCGGACAAGATCCCGGTCAAGCCTGTGCTAACGCCTTTTGCGCCGCAGGCAACGTCGTCCACTCCTGTACCTCCTCCATTGGCTGCGGAAAAAACCCCGGCAGCCGGAATTGTCGCAGTGCTGATAGTAATGCTTGTCTCAAGACGCATATATAAGAATTAAAATGAAGCAAAGGAGTATCGCGAAATGGCAATAAGAATGAATGGGACAAAAAAGGCCTCTGATATCATTCTTGAGCTGTCGGGAAGGATACACCGCCACGGGGATGGAACATGATATTTGATTACCTATCAGCAGTTGACAGCGCGGTATTCCTTAGAATAAACCATGATCTTGTAAATCCTGTTTTTGATGTAATCTTCCCTGCCCTGCGGGAATTAACATATGTTTTCTGGTTTCTCATGATCTTGTATTTCTGGAGAAAGAATGAAAAGAAAATGGCGCTGCTTTTGACAGTAAGTATTGCCGCAGGGGCGCTCTTTACGTATCCGCTGAAATTACTTATCGACAGGGCAAGACCGTATGAGACCATAGAGTCTGCAAGGCTGCTGACACCAGCCGAATTTGACCCATCATTCCCTTCAGGTCATGTGGAGATGAGCTTTCTTGCTTCAATAGTAATTTCGAGGTTCCATCCTGAGTATGCAAAATATCTCTATGCGTTCTCGTTCATCGTGGCTTTGAGCAGGATATATGTGGGTGTGCATTTCCCGGGGGATGTTCTTGGGGGTATAGTGGTAGGGGTTATTATCGGAAAGGCTATGATCCTGGTGGCAAAAAGGAAGAAGGATATTTTCTGGGACTGAAAAAAGTTCATCTAATGACCTCTCCCGATTACAGCAGAGAGGCGGGGAGCATTTATAATATCAGTTATTATTCTACCCCTTTATTTCTATTGGAGAAATAAATTGTGATAGTTATAATTATCATGAAGCTTAAATTCAAAGAATCCATTCTACACATATCGATTGTTGTAACATGTCTTTCTAAATTTGTTCAATATTTTAATCATTATCAAATATTCTCAACTTTTTGAATGAAACTACCTTTGTTTCGTCTGGAGCAAAATTATTATAGTGGGCAGGTGGGGATTATGGTGGTGGTATAAAAAAGTATTTTACTGCCCACTAACAGTTCGTATCTATGCGAACATAGTATTTATAGTTTACCAATATCTTTCATATTTTTCCTCCCTGAGCGCAAAAAACCGTAAACTTTGTATTAAATCAGGGTATCTAATCAAATAGATGGAACAGTTAGAAAATAAATATACCGGCTGCATGCTTGGGGCAGCTATAGGTGATGCCCTGGGAAAGCAGAACGAGGGGCTAAACAGGAAGGACATCCTGATGACGCGCATTATTAAAGATTATGGCAAAGCTCCCGCAGGATGCCCCGGTGAAAAACTCAAGCCTGGGCAGTACACCGATGATACAGAGCAGATGATACTGCTGGCTCAGTCTTTGATAGAATGCAGGGGTTTCGATGCGGGTGATTTTGCGCTTCGGATAGCGCGGTGGGGCGCTGATGCACTGGCTGACCCATTGAGGAAAAAACTTGTAGGACCTTCGAGCTCTGGGGCTATAGCCCGATTGAATTCAGGCGCAAGCTGGAAAGAGTCAGGAAGCAGCATTCCCTCCTGCGGCTCTGCCATGAGGGCGGCGCCCATCGGGTTATTTTATAGTGACATGGATGAAGTCGAAACAAATGCGGCGCTGTCCTCCATTCCCACCCATAACAGCGGCGAGGCGATCGCGGGCGCGGTAGCGGTTGCGGTAGGGGTGAGGTGCGCCATAGATGGGATGATGTGCAGCGATATTATTAGAGAAGTGAGCACCAGGGCATCGAAATATGATACTGACCTTGCAAAAAAGATCGAACTCTCGTTCCTGGTAAAAAATGATGAGCCCGATAAAGTGTTCACAACACTTGGGACATCCTACATGGTATATGACACAGTCCCTTCTGCGTTCTATTGTTTTTCACGGCATTTTGATGAGCCAGAAAATGCGGTGATAGAAGCGGCGAATGCTGGCGGGGATACTGATTCCATCGCCTGCATCACAGGCGCCCTGGCAGGGGCGCGGCATGGCATCGATGCAATTCCTGAGAGATGGATAAAGGGGCTTGAGAACAGGGAACTGGTTGAACATATCGCCGGATCGATCTTTGAGTCCAGATTATTAAGATAAGCCCCACCTTTTCCAGCACTTTAATAATACCTTCAAACAAAAAAGGGCATGTGCCTTTAATTGACCGCATCAGAAAGCAAGCAGTTGAACTCACCCCATGCATCCATGGGGCAAGAGCGCAGGAAAGCGCAGAAGGATCAGGAAAAAGACTGGCTGAACTGATAGATTTTAGTGTGAACCTTAACCCGCTGGGACCTCCGAAATTATCCAGACCTCTTGCATCAGGTCTTAAAAATATTGGCAATTATCCGGACAACAGATATCCAGGTTTTAGAAAAGCCGCAGCGGCATCACTACATGTCAAACCTGAGAACATCATTCCGGGGAATGGCTCCTCTGAATTGATCCGCCTGTTTGCCGAAGCTGTTATTGAGCCAGGGGACAGGGTCATTATCCCGTTCCCGACATTCAGTGAGTATGAATTCCAGTGCAGGTTGTTCGGAGCCAGCATAGAATCAGTGGATTACACCGAAATAACAGGCAAAACTGATAAATCAACAGATATAACAAATATAAAACCCGATGGCTGCAAGGCTGTTTTCCTCTGCAACCCCAATAATCCCACTGGCAGGCTTATAAGAAAAGAGGATGTCCTGAAGCTTGCTGAAAAATGCGCAAGGTCAGAGACCTTCCTGTTCGTTGATGAAGCATTCATCGAACTTTCAGACCCAAAAGAGAGCATCGCTGAATTTGCTGCATCAAATGATTTTGTTGTTGTGCTGCGCTCACTTACCAAGACTTTTGCAGTTCCGGGTCTACGTATAGGTTTTGCCGTAGCTTCGAGTGATTTTGCCAATATCTTGAACAATATCCGCATTCCCTGGAGCCTCAACTCAGCAGCCCTTGAGGTCGGGGAACATCTTCTAAAAGGTCATAAGGCTTACATCAAAAGAACGCTTGATCTGATCGAGAAAGAGCGGAAGTGGCTCTCTTCCAGCTTAAGCGCGATACGAGGTCTTCGACCATATCAAAGTGATACGAATTTCATTCTTGTAGATATCCGCGATTTCTTTATTGGTCCATCAGAACTTACGGAAATGATGCTTAAGCAAGGCATAATTATCCGGGACTGCGCTTCTTTTGGACTTAAGGACCACATCCGTGTCGCTGTGAGGAAAAGGCAGGAGAACAGGAAGTTGATAAAAGCGCTTTCTAATGTGATATCTGAATGGGGCAGGGAACTGGCAGAAAAGGAAATAGGAAAAGCGCTTGAAAAAGGCGCAACTGCAAGGAGCAGGGTGGACTGCGAGTATTACCCATGTCACTTTGAAGGGCAGGACTGTACCTTCTGCTTCTGTCCGTTCTATCCATGCGAAGATACAAGGACAGGTGGTAAGTTCATACAGAAATCCACAGGCGGCACTATCTGGAGCTGCATCGGATGCAGGTTCATACACGATGGGGAAATAGCGGAAAAAGTACTGGAAGGATTGATGAAAAATAAGAAGATAAAAGATGTCTGGAAGTATGCAATGGAGCCAGCTTTATGATCATCCTGGATTTCTGGCTCCAGGTTTTGCTTCTCGCCCTTTTGTTAGATATTTTGATTGGTGAGCCGCCCGTCTTCCTGCATCCAGTAGTATGGATGGGAAACCTTATAAACTTTTTTGTCGCCCGCGCTCCGCAGCGGCATAGGAAGCTTTACGGGCTTTTCATGACAGCTTTTTGCACAGGGACAGCCGTACTTGCCGGATTTGTGATAGATTCATGGGGAGAAGATCGGATGAGCCTGGTAGTAGCCGCTTTTTTCCTGAAATCCACATTTTCTATACGAATGCTTATTGTTTCTGCGCTGGGAATTAAAAAAGACCTTGATGGAGGGATGATCGAGAAGGTAAGAACTGATCTCAAGACCTTCGTAGGGAGGAATACAGGAGGTCTAAACGAGCGCCAGGCATCTTCCGCAGTTATTGAATCACTCGCAGAGAGCTTCGTAGACGGCATCCTATCACCGCTATTTTATTATCTACTGTTCGGTCTTCCGGGCGCGCTTGCATACCGCATGATAAATACGCTTGATTCGATGGTGGGCTACAAGAAAGAACCGTTCAAAGAACTGGGTTACGCAACAGCTAAGCTTGACGATATCGTTAACTGGATCCCGGCGCGGCTGTCGCTGTTATTTATTGTCATGACGTCATTTTTCTTCGGGAAGCCTCTGAGGGCTGTCAGGACTTGTTTCAGCGACCACGGCAAGACAGCATCGCCTAATTCAGGATGGTCTATGGCAGCGGTCTCTGGCGCGCTCGGAGTGAGGCTTGAGAAGATGGGATATCATGTGCTGGGGGCTGAGTATGATGAGCCGCAGCCGGTTCATATTAAAAGGGCAGTTAAAATAGTTGGTTTCTCATCATTTCTTGTGATAGCAGGAATATTTTTGATAGGGAAAGTTGCATTGATTAGATTTTGAAAAAATTTATACGGAGAAGCGTTATTTAAGTAAGTTATTACTGAAATATAGGAACCGCAAATGGAAACAGAGGATCACAGATTAAATCAAATGCAGGTTTTTAAAGATAAAAAACCGCAGATAAACGCAGATGAACGCAGATTAAATGCTATATCTGAGAAGATTATCGCGGCTGCATTTGAAGTTAGCAATGTTCTTGGGGTTGGTTTCCTTGAAAAAGTCAATGAGAATGCTTTAAATGTAGAACTTAAATTGAGAGGAATGGAAACGTTACCACAGGCACCTTTAAAGGTTCACTATAAAGATAATTTAGTCGGTGATTATATAGCAGATATTCTTGTTAATGACGAAATTATCGTCGAACTAAAAACAGTCAAAGAATTAGATGATATCCATATTGCTCAATGTTTAAATTATCTTAGAATAACAGGTCTCAAACTTTGTTTGTTGATAAATTTCTATAAGCCAAGAGTTGAAATTAGAAGGATTGTAAATGGTCTTGGGAAAATATAAAGAATTACATATGAACGCTGAAAAAAAAGACCTTAATATCTGCGTTTATCTGCGTTCATCTGCGGTTGAAATATATGAAAAAACCCGGATAAGCACAGATGCCCACAGATTTGTAAATAACCATCTGCGTTCATCGGCGTCATGCCCGCCGCAATGCATAGACACATATGCCCCCGCAGGGGCATATGTGGATGCGCCCTCCAGAGGCGCGACTCTGGGCGCCTTCATCTGCGGTTTAAATCCGTTTCATAGCATCAAACTGCAGTTAGATTCTGTTTTTACTGTTATTTGCGGTTAATATGAGGTGAAAATCATGAAATTATCAACAATAAATGGAAAAAAGAAAAAGAACCAGCCAAAAGATGTCAATAATAAGAAAGCGAGGAGCATAATGAGCATTTTCGAAGAAGCGGGGATCTCAGAAAAAACACTCGTATCAAGCGCCCTGGAACTATACGTCCCTCATCCTGGCGTTGAGAACATGGATATTGCTGAAAAGGTGTTCAAAAGAGAACTGAAACTTGCCCTCTCCGACCCGAACCTGTGCATATTGTTATACGCAGGCATGCTGCTTGAAAAAGAAGGAGAGAAAGGCAACCTGCCCGGCATGAGCAAGGAGACGTTCGAAAAGGACCTTACTTACCTTATAGTGGACGAGGTTATCGGGATGAGCATAGCCAAATACATCAGCGGTGACAAGGGCATCTTCGAATACGTGAGGTTCGATAAATTAAAGCCTGGCATCCTTGCAAAGCTTGGTCCTTTCATGGACGATGTCATTGCAGGGCTCATCGGCGGTGTATCAGCGAACATGTACTCAAGAGGAAAAGACGACGGCGGTAAGGTAAAAAAGACCTTCCCAAGAAAAAGGAAAACCGGGTTTGCAGGATGAGAGACCTCCTTTTCGCGCTTCGTTCGGGTTTTGGCTTTCTCACCACAATACCTGTGGGTATAACCATGGAAGGTATCGAGAAGCTAATGAAGCATATCTACCTTTTTCCGGTCGTTGGAGCAGTTGCCGGGTTACTGCTTGCGGGAGCAGGATACGCTTCTTCTGCAGTACTTCCACCAATACTGACTTCGTTCGTTGTAATTATATCTATTTACTATCTTACAGGGATCAATCACATAGATGGTCTTGCAGACTTTGGTGACGGGATCGCGGCGCACGGCACACGGGAAAAGAAGATCGCGGCGATGCGGGATACTGCTGTGGGTACAGGAGGGATGATATTTTGTATCATCGCAATTCTTGGCGTATTTTCATCTCTTGTTTCGATCATTGAAAAAAAGGAGCTTCTTCCTAATCTTCTTCCTTTACTTCCTTTAGCGCTAATAACAGCCGAGACATGTGCAAAACAGACCATGGTCACAGTGGCGGCTTTCGGGAAGAGTATCCATGAGGGCTTCGGGGCGATGACAGTGGATAACACGAAGATATCCGATCTTGTAGCTGGACTTGTTTTTACCGGGGCAATTTGTTATATTGTTCTTGGACCTATTGGCATTGGGGCGCTCATAGTTTCCCAGTCTGCGGGACTGCTTGTGCTGAATACGGCAAACCGCCATTTCGGGGGGGTGAGCGGGGATATCGTGGGAGCATCCAATGAGATAGGCCGCCTGGCAGCTCTTATGTTCATCGGAGGGCATGTATGGATGCCGTAGTGATGGCTGGAGGGATGGGAAAACGGTTGGGACTTGAGGAAAAACCGCTCACCATGATCCTGGGAAAAACAATGATATCATATGTCCTTGAGGCGCTGCTTGCTTCAAAGAACATTGATCGAATATTTGTCGCTACATCACCAAGGGTCAATAAAACGAACCTCTGGCTTATTGATTTTATTAAACAGCATAAGAATGTCATGATGATAACGACAAAGGGCGATGGGTTCGTGAACGATATGGCATCAGCAGTAGAGGAAGCAGGTATTATAGGAGGTGTGTTAATTATAATGGCAGACCTGCCTCTTATTACACCTGCCTTGATAGACAGGACAATTGAAAAATACAGGGAAGTTAACACTCCTGCCCTTTCGGTTCATATGAAGCTTGAGGTGTGCACACGGCTTGGTCTTCGACCTGATACTGTTTTCCATAAGAATGGCGGATTTATCGTCCCTTGCGGGATAAATATACTGGATGCAGGGAGGATACGGG
>JAHIHJ010000417.1 GCA_018899795.1 Methanobacteriota archaeon | reverse complement strand
CGGAGTGCCTCCGTCGCCTTCTCCCATCAGGAGATTGGCAAAACCTGCAAGTTCGTCCACTACCCCCTCGTTCTTAACTTCAAGAACCCTCCCGAAGAGGTCACGAGTTCCGCGCCAGTCACGCATGGCTATAATTCCTGCTATCCCGACAGCGGCACCGGTCTGTCCTATCCTGAAAGCCCTGCCGTTCGTATCTGTGATGATAACGCTCACTTTTTTTCCTGTTAATTCAAAAAGCGAATCTTTTATTATTCTCGCGCTTTCGTCGGCGTCTTCAGGAAGAAGGAGGATGTTATCGGCGCCCTCTACATTTGAATGGTCAATACCTGCATTTACGCAGATACTGCCGTTTTTTATTCGGACAAGAAGGAAAGGCGACTCAAGAAGCACTTCTATGCTTTCATTAAGCACAGCCTGTACGAATCCCGGCTCGACATTGTTCCGTAATGCGATATTTTTTGCCCGTTCTGTGACAGGCAGGTCGCGTATGGAACGGATCATGTTCTCGGATTTTGAGACAACCGTAGATGAAATAATAACGATATCATGATCTTCAAGAGACGTTCTTTCAGATATGATATGTCCTATACTATCACCAGGCTTTATAAGGGGGATTTTTTCAACAGTGAATGCGGTTGCTTTCAATGGGATTCCTCGCCTCCTTTAACCGTGGTTGTGATGATAATGGTTTCTAATGAAACGCCAATTTCATATACAATCAACCTTATTATAGCATGGAGTTCTTATCATGGCAAACGTATCTATCATCGGGAGCGAGAAATCAGGAAGGACAAATCTCGCAGCAAATCTTGGAAAGAAGGGTACAGAATCAGATATCACGCTGTATAATTTTGTAAAAGGAAATGACATTTACTCATTCGTGGACGCTATCGGCTATCCAGGTTCAATTAAATCGCTCATCAATGCGATAAACCTCTGTGACATCGCCCTTGTCTGCGTCCCATCCACCGGACTTAATTCGCAGGTGGGAGAATGTATCGTGTCGCTTGACCTTCTTGGCAACAAACGCGGGCTGTTCGTTATCACGATGGCAGATAAGTCAAACCCCATGGCGATCGCTGAACTTTCTGAAAAATTAAAAGCCATCACAAAAGGCACGAACCTGGAAAAATGGGAAGCTGTACCTGTCTCAACAACCACGTTCGAAGGTCTGGAAACGCTTAAGGAAAAGATATTCGCGCTTGCGGAAGAGGCAAAGAAAGCCAATGCAGCCTTGAACGACCTGCCGCCCCGCATAATGGTAGACCATTTTTTCAATGTAACGGGTATCGGGACTGTTGTGCTTGGCATTGTATTGCAGGGAACCATTAAGGTTCACGACCAGTTCACCCTCTTCCCTGTAAAAAGACCTTCAGAGATCCGTTCCATCCAGAGCAACGATGTGGAAATGAAGACAGCGCCCGCGGGAACCAGGGTGGGACTGGCTCTCAAAGGAGTGCAGTCAAAAGAATTTGACCGCGGCTATATCATGTCAAAGGATGAGAACGTTGCATCAAAAATAACCCTCCAGTGCAGGCTGTCAAAATTCACCCTGCCTCTTGGCGTTGGCGATGCGGTGCACCTGTTCGCAGGACTCCAGGACATGCCTGCGATCATCAGCAGCATATCGATCGGGGGCAAAGAAGCCACACAGGCGCAGGCAGGCTCTGAGTGCACAGTTGCTATTGCAGCGCAGAATGATGTCGCGTACAGTAAAAATGACCGCTTCCTTATCGTCCAGTTGAATAATCCAAAACAGAGGTTCGTGGCGGGTTGTAGTGTTGGATAAGTGATTTATATTCTCAGTCTTTGCACAAATCAAAAAGGATAGATAATGGCGCACCAATCAGAATATGATATGTGTAATAGTGTCGCAGGAGCGGTAGAGCTGGCTGTTTCAGGGATAATCGGAAAACCAGAAGCAGGCGTGACGCTTCGCATAGGCGCGGATGGCACTCCCACGGAGAAGATCGATGAAGTTGCAGAGAACGCCGCGCTGCGAGTGCTGGAAAAAGACGGCAGGTCAATGCGGTTCGTGAGCGAAGAACTTGGTGAAAAGATAATTGGCAGCGAACCCGAATTCACGTTCATACTTGACCCCATAGACGGCACGTTCAACGCTGTGAACAACATCCCTTTTTTTTGCGTGCCCATCGCGATCGGAGACTCGGACCTGTCAGATACCAGGTATGGCTACGTGAAGAACCTCGTTAATGGCGATATCTATACGGCTGAGAAGGGAAAAGGCGCGTTCCTGAACGGTAAACAAATCCATGTTTCCGATCATTCGGAACTTTCTGAATTGAGCGTCATATCCTACAGCCAGCGCCCCCATGCTCTTCCGATCAACAACCACAACGTCAGGAGGGTGAGGGTGTACGGCTGCGCCGCGCTCGAACTGTGTTATATCGCATCAGGCATATTCGATGCCTTCATCGATATGAGAAACATGCTTCGCATTACGGATATAGCGGCGGCAAAACTGATAGTGGAGGAAGCCGGAGGTCGTGTTACAGATTGGAGCGGAAATCCTCTTTCAACTCCGCTTGATGTGAGACAAAGGGTGAATATGGTAGCAAGCAACGGAAAAGCTCATGATAAATTACTTGAGCTTGCGTAGGCATATAATAGTATGAAAATGAAAAAGATCGGGCTTATATCCAGATGCGACAGCGAGGAAGTCCTTGCTATGGTGGGAACCATACTTACTCATCTTAGGGGAAGAGCAGAAGTTTTCATTGACCTTAAGACCGCAGAAAAAATGGATATTAAAGGCACGCCTGTTGCGCAGATGAGAAATAAGGGCGCTGAATTCATAATATCAATAGGAGGCGACGGGACTGTGCTCCGGGGCATACAGAAGATGGATGACCCTCTTCCCGTACTCGGTATCAATATGGGCACGATCGGTTTCCTTGTGGACGTGAACCCTGATGAAGCTCTTGAAGCGATCGATAAAGTGCTTTCAGGTTTTGAAATTGAAGAACGTGCGCGCCTCTCGGTAAAAGTCAATGACAAAATATTCCCAAATGCCACAAATGAGGTCGTGATAATCACTGCAAGCCCGGCAAAGATGATATCCTGCAGGATCTTCGTGGATAAATGCAGGATGGAGGAATTAAGGTCAGACGGCGTTGTATTTGCCACCCCTACAGGTTCCACGGCGTATGCCATGAGCGCAGGGGGACCGATAGTCGATCCGCGTGTTGATGGTACCGTTATAGTGCCTCTTGCGCCTTTCAAACTTTCGGCGCGACCCTGGGTAGTACCTGCAAAAAGCGAGATAAGGATGGAACTTATAGTCCCGAAAAAGGAAGCCGTTATTGTTATTGACGGACAGTTCACAAGGAAAATAAATTATGAGGATAAAATTCATATCACCAGGGCTGAAAAACCCGCAAGGTTCGTGAAAACCAAAAAAGACGGGTTTTATGATAAAGTGAGAAGTAAGCTCGCGTATTAATAAGTGGGATGGAAGCAGTTACAGTCACTGTAAATCTGTTACCAAAAGCTTTATAACGATGACAAAATAAAATAATCTGCATGAATCACAACATCAGGTTCATTCATGTTGTGCTGTGCGGGTTGGTATTGTTCTTTTTTGTTGCGCCAGCCATAGCCAGTGCGGAAACGGATACGATAACACAGTGTATAGACTATTATGTGAAATTGGGAAAAACTCCAGAGGATGCAAAGAGGATATGTACGGCGAACTTAACGCCCACGGCAGTTCAGACAACCGTTAAGCCCACGCAGACATCCATTCAATACCTCCCTGACCTTATAGTAAAGGAAATATACTGTGCCCCAGGGAATAAGCTTGCTTTCAATGTGGAGAACAGGCTTGATCCCATTCCATCCGGGTGGATGGCTGTGGCTGATGTATATATAAATGGGGTGAAGAAGGGCAGTATCGATCTTGGAGGACCCACAGGCGGGGATCTGACCGTAGGCGGCGCCCACTACCTCACATCTTTTGACATCTCAGGAACGGCAGAGGTCAAAATCGTTGCTGACCCCACAAACAGCATTAAAGAAACAGATGAGACCAACAATGTCAATGGCGCAAAAGTCGCATGCCAGGCTGAAACTTCAGCCACGGCTGCCGTTACAACAGATCCTGTAGCTGATTGCATAGCAAAGCAGCAGAAGTTAAGTGGAATGAGCTATGATGAGGCAAGTAAGCTTTGCGCAGCCGGTCAGACTTCCGCAAATGTGAACGCGGTGATCAACCGTTGCGGAGAACTGGAAAAGAAGCTCAATACCCTTATGGAAAGACTGAGAATTGCGCAGGGTCAGGATGCCGAGAACATAATTAAGGATATACTGGCTCTTAAGACTGAACTCAGGACATGCCAAGCTCAGGCGCCGCAGGCGACAAAGATCGTTACTCCGGGAATCAAGAACCCGTGCGATGAAATACCGATGATCAGGGACAGCCTTGATCAGTTTGAAAGAAAGATCATGGTGATAAAAGAGGCGATCTCAAAGGGCGAGATGACCGAGACCGACCTTGCGCCTTATACGAAGGAATATAATTATCTCAGGGAGCGGCTTGAAAAGATGACCTTCGCATGCCAGCAGGGAAAACCGCTGGAAGAGGAGTCGCCGTGCGCACGTCTTTCGAGGCTTGAGCTTATATACAGGCAGATCAACGATGGAATTGCGGGCGCGAACGACGATAATATGGTTGCAGCATTGAAAAATAAGCTTGCCATGCTTGCAAAAGAGATAGAGACTCAGAAACAGAGATGCAGGGGTGAAAAACTCGATACTGGGAAAGTTGATTCGCTCTATGACCTTGAGAACGCCTACAGGGCAAAGCAGAAGGCGATAGTAGAGGGTGCTTCTGATAAAGATATGCAGGGAGAGCTTGCGAAGGTAGAGGATGAAAAGAAGAAGCTCCTGGAGGAGTTCGCACAGAGGACGTCTGAACTGGATGCGAGGCGGAACACGATAATCAGGAAGCTGCAGATCAAGGACGGGAATATCATTCTCGATGACCTGAAGACGAAGGCAAAGAAAGTGAAAGTGGATATAAAAGAGAAGGAGATCGAGATAGAATCGCAGGACGGCAGCACGACAATAACTGACGGCGACACCACAGCGCAGGGTGATGTGCCCCTTGAGTATTCAGACGGCGCATTGATATCCACTAATAGCGGGAAAGAGATAAAAATGATGCCAGGGGCGCTCATTAGGAATATTGAAGGAACTGACTATGTAAAGATAGACGATGAAATCACATGGCTTCCGATAACGATAGTGTTCTCATCGACACAGCTATCCCCGCAGCCCGACCCGCCAGGCATTACGCTGCCTGAAGGGACAAAAGGAGAGAAGATAGGCGTAGGGCAATACAAATTCCTGCTTCCTGACGGACAAATGGTTGAACTCACTAACTACGACGGGAAGACAAAGACCGGAGATGTCAGTATTTTCGGGAAGGATGGAGCAGCCACGGCATCTGGCATGAAGGGAACCCTGACAGGCGCCATCAAGCCAAAGAAGTCCCCGGCTGCCATATCGCCATCAGGGCTCAAGGAACTGATTTTGAATGATGACGGGACGAAGCCAGAATACCTTGCTAAAGTTGAGAAGAATGGCAAGATCTTGTGGTTGATCCCCGCAACGATATCCATGGAATACAGGATAAGCGCAGAGACGGGGGATGTTACAGGAACTAGCGCACCCTGGTGGAGCGCTATAGCCCTAAGTGATCCTGACCCACCACCATAGTATCAGAAATCTAAAATCTCCGCCGCGATGAGGTGTCATCAGGAGATGATGCAGAGCGGGACTAATATTTTTAGATCCTATATTTAAAACTGAGATGTATTGAGACTTATTTTTCCTTCAACTTCAACAACGCAGCCTTTATAAGCGCCTGAACCGTTGGCTGCTTCATCCCCTGCGAAACCGCTTCAACAGCGTCACGCGCCTCGCGCTGTGCAAATCCAAGCGAGACAAGCGCGCTTGCGGCGTCGTAATTGATGTTGCTCGTTCTGGTGGGCACGAAGTTGTTCATGTGCTTCTTCATCCTGTCCCTGAGTTCAAGTATCAGCCTCTTTGCGTTCTTCGGACCCACGCCTGATATTCCTTTCAGGACTTTCTCATCTTCCTGAATAATGGCGGCTGCAAGATCTCCTGTCTTTATCTGCGATAATATGTTCAGAGCTATCTGGGGTCCTATCCTGGTCACGCTGATGAGCTGCTTGAACATCTCAAGCTCGCCAGGCGTTTTGAAACCGTACAATGTGAGCGCGTCCTCCCTGACATGCAGGTGGGTGTATAGTTTGATTTTCTCTTTTGAGTCCCGAAGCTCTGCAAGCGTGGGCGCAGTTACATTGATCTGGTAGCCGAAGCCGTTAAAATCAATTACAACAAACCCATCGCCGCAGTAGGCTATATCTCCTGAAATATGTGAAATCATACCGCCATCTCATTAAATCCATAATGTATTTTACTTTAGTAATTTCTATTTCAGTAATTGCTTTTAATGGTTTATATCTTTATTTATTAATAATATATTTAATAGATACATATTTATTTTTTTATTAATTAAGAAATAGCGAATATTGGATATTCAAGGCGAAAGCGAAACTCATTGGATTAATATTGTTAATAATGATAAACTATATATAGTACATATACTAATGATTATCATTATGATAATTGAGATTCATATCAACATAATATGAATTTGAATCGTCATAATCAACATCAAATGGGCTGGTATATATGGAATGTAAAAATTCAAACATAAAATGTGTCACCCGCGTAATAAATCAATCATGGGAAGAAATGCGAGCATGTGATTTTGGAATATCGTGTGTTTATCAAAACAATTCAAAATCCTCTCCTATATTAATAAAGTAAATTTACTTCCTGAAATTGATATGGCATAACGCGATAGAAAGACCGTCAGCTGCATCGTCAGGCTTGGGTATCTCATCGAGACAGAGAATCCTTTTTATCATCTCCTGCATCTGCTTCTTATCGGCGCTTCCTGAGCCTGTTACAGCCTGTTTTACCTGTTTCGGTGTATATTCAATGACAGGTATGTTCCTCTGCTGTGCAGCAAGGAAGATGACACCTCGCGCCTCGCTCACACCCATCGCTGATGTTATATTATTTGTGAAAAAGAGCTTCTCGACCGCAATTTCAGAAGGTGCGTATTTCTCGAAAAGGATGTTTAATTCATTATATATCTCAAGCAGGCGCTGCGGGTTCTGTTTTTCGGAGGATGTTCTTATGCACCCGTAGCTCACAGGTGTTATCCTGTCTTTTTCTTTTCGTATCACACCGAAGCCTACGGTTGCAAGTCCAGGGTCGATGCCAATGATTATCACGGTATTTTATATGCGCTTGAGATTTATGTGCTTTTCGGAGCCAGGTGTTCACCTGCCGCCATCGTGGTCTCCCTTCCCTGCGGCGTCCTTTTAATGAACCCCATCTGGATCAGGTAAGGCTCATAGACTTCTTCTATAGTCCTTGTCTCCTCACCCACAGAGATCGCGATCGTCTTGACACCCACAGGACCGCCCCTGAAATCCTCTGCTATCACCCTTAAAATGCGCCTGTCAAGGTCATCCAGTCCCAGCCTGTCGATACCAAGCATGGTAAGAGCCCTGTCAGCAACTTCCTGCGTTATCTCTCCTCCTGCCCTCACGCTTGCGTAATCCCGCACGCGCCTCAGCAGGCGGTTAGCAATGCGCGGCGTCCCGCGGCTTCGTTTAGCAATTTCAAGCGCCCCGTCAGGAGTTACAGGAATTCCAAGGATGTAAGAGCTTCTCTTCACGACTTTAACAAGTTCCTCAACTTCATACAGGTTAAGGCGCGCAGTGAACCCGAACCTGTCCCTGAACGGGGAACCAAGTAGCCCGACCTTCGTGGTCGCGCCGATAAGCGTGAAATGCTTAAGGTTCAGTTTTATCGACCGAGCGCTTGGTCCCTCGCCTATCATGACATCGATCTCGTAATCCTCCATCGCGGGATACAGCACCTCTTCGATCACATGGTTCATGCGATGTATCTCATCTATAAAGAGCACGTCTCCCTTTTTAAGCACGGTGAGCATCGCTGCAAGGTCACCGGGACGCTCAAGAACGGGACCTGATGTGGCTTTTATGTCTGTGCCCATCTCATGTGCTATAATGTGGGCAAGGGTTGTCTTTCCCAGCCCCGGAGGACCCGAGAAAAGGATGTGATCAAGCGGCTCATCCCTCTTTTTTGAGGCTTCAATAAATATATTAAGGGCTTCCTTTAGAGCGGTCTGCCCTATAAATTCATCAAGACTGGCTGGACGGATTGGGACATCCTCGGTCTCGTCCTTCTGCGAGGTTGGGGCGATAATTCGTTCTTCCATGATTTAAATGAACATATATACAATTATTATATAAAATAGTTATTGGATTGAAATAAAAAATACAAAAAGTATATATATAATCGTAATTTAAATTATAGATCGTCTTAAGTCATAAAACTTATATTTAGATATAACACAATGCAAACACATAATACGAAAGAAAGAAAATACAATTTTCCATAAAAGGATCAAATCAATGTTTTTTTATACACGTTTAGAGAACTGGATATAAATGGACGGACAGCATACTGATAATCACGATTTAGCGACGCCATATTTCTCATTTGGAGATATACTGGCGCTTAATAACAGCTGCAGTTGGTTATGGTTTCCTATTTGCTGCTTACAGGTTCATAAAAAGGGCAGCTTTTCTCAAAGCTATAGCAGACAGCATTTTTGTTGAAGCCCTGTATGACCGTCTTGAGCCGTTGCTCGCTGATATTGCTGAGACAAGAGTTGGTTATGACATACTCAGTGAAAGGATCGATAATCTAAATTATAATGTGAATGATGTTAGAAAGACAATAGAGATGGGAAAAGAAAAAACAACAAGTGAACTTATCCCTGTACAGCTTGCGATGAAAAGCATCAGATACCAGTTCCAGTACGTTATGCTGGCAACTATTACTCTTTCCTTTTATATGTTCATGTTCTATAATCCCGGTACAATAACTCCTTATCTCAGTCCTCTCACTTATGTGATCTGGTGGGCGGTAATTACCTCACAGCATGATCTATGGGAGGAGACAAAAGCATGGTACTGGGTTGCTGTACCACTTCTTGTAATTCCCATGTATACTATCCTATTTTCAGCTCTGTTCACTGTGAACTATATGCTCCTTGTCATGTATATTGGCCTTGGAGCGTATATTATCCTATATTACATATGGTGCGAGCGCAAGGCAAGAGGAATTCTGCCTTTCGGAATAGGGGAAAGGATCCACAACATTAAATCGATGCTGAAAAAACCTGAGGAAAGTGAAGTAGAACCGCAGACAACAAAAATTGTCCGTCCATCTCACATAGGAGTTTTAATGATACTTCTTTCGGTTCTTGTTTTTGCCATCGCCATATTGGGCTATATTATTGAGAACGGGATCGTTGACCTCACATGGCAGATGATAGGACTTGA
This sequence comes from Methanobacteriota archaeon, assembly GCA_018899795.1. The sequence continues at coordinate 1,040 of JAHIHJ010000417.1, read as the reverse complement.
TATTAAATGGGAGCCTGTTTATTCATACTCTGCAATGGGGCTGGGAATCCTTCTTCTTGCAACAGGTTATTTCTTTGTTGTGAAACTCAGGAGACAGGAATGAAGAAATGTGTTTTATTTCTATCCTTACTGTATTTTGTATTATTCATTTTACCTGTTGCTACGGCGATCATCGAAGAGGATTGGGGAAATTATACTCGCATAGATGAAACAAAGAGAGACGGCTCTGGTAATACGGTTACTCTGAACCTGTTAAGAAAAAGCTATAGCAGTGATGATGGAAAATACACGGTCACAGCCCGGGATTTTGATGCGCAGGGAACGGTAGTCCTTGATATAACTTTCATGGGCAGGCAAGAAACCCTTATATTGAAGGGTGAATGGGATGCCAACAGGATGAAAATCATTTTTACACCACCTGAAGAATTATTTAATAAGATGATGATAATTACCCCAAAAAAAATGGTGCCTCCTGCAGGCGTATTTACATGCTGTCCTGAAGCGGAAATAAATATTGACCTTATAAGACCCGAATTATTTCTTGAATTTAAAGAAGATAAAACAGCCGTAACTTATCAATATATTGCAGTGGACCCTTTTGCAAACTGGTCTAATGATGTAATTTCAAAAATTAGCCCTTTCGATAATTCTACAGAGAGCGTGACAATAAATATAGAAGATATTCCTAATGCATATCGTATAAATGAACAAATATCGGTTGAATTAACCGTTACGAACCACGGGGACGCGGAATCACACGACAATGTGGTCTATATTGATACGGATGGGCTTATTATCGAAGAAGGAATGGCATATTATCAGCTTCCCTCACTGTCAGGAAAGAACCAGAAAAATTTGGTTGAACCAAGCAGTCATAACATTAAGATGAAGCTAAAATTCCGGTATTGACCCTATAATCTACTGATGTTTTAAATACCATTGATTGCATAATACTTTTATGTGATCAATATGGGAATTCGTGGACCAAAATCAAAATTCAGTGAAATTGCCTGTCCAAATACCTCATGTCGAGACTTTGG
>JAHIHJ010000416.1 GCA_018899795.1 Methanobacteriota archaeon | reverse complement strand
CGCACCTCATCCTTATAGAGATCCTGGATAGGCTCGACTATGCCTTCAAAATCGATAACGGACGGAAGCCCGCCCACGTTGTGGTGGCTCTTGATGCCGCCTTCGGATTCTATCCTGTCAGGATATATCGTCCCCTGGATAAGATATCTGGCGCCCAGAATGCGTGCTTCTTTTTCAAATTCCCTTATGAACGCCTCGCCTATCGCCTTCCTTTTTTTCTCAGGGTCTGTCTGGCCTTTCAGGGCTTTCAGGAACCTTTCTTTCCCGTCTATGACCTGGAGGTTCATGTCGGCAAATATCGTCTTTATCCTGTCGGTCTCACCTTTACGCATGAGCCCTGTATCAATGTAGATCGGGGTAAGCAGTTCCCCTATTGCCCTGTGAGCCAGGACTGCGCACACAGAACTATCCACGCCTCCTGAGAGCGCGATGATCGCCCTGCCTTTCACATCTTTTTTGATCTTCTCGACGCTTTCATGGATGAATTTATCAACTTTTACCATTCTACTCCTACATATTTTTCCTGCTTTAAATGGTTTTACATGAATGATTTAAAATACGATAAAGAGAAATCAAAGAACAGGGATCAACTATGATAGATTTTGACGATATGGTCACAGCGGCAGTGGAAAAGGTAATACCGAGCGTGGTGAACATAAGCGAGGTAAAGCTGATTAAAGACGCATACTTGCATGTTCACCCTGTCCCGGGTGTGGGTTCAGGATTCATTATCGATAAGGAAGGTTGCATACTCACCAATGCGCATGTGGTGCTGGGCTCGCACGAGATAAAAGTGACCCTGGATAAGCATGAACGCTGTTGATGTTAATCCCAAGATGGTTGCGTATTACAAACTAAAGGTCGAGAAAGGAGTAATGGTGACAAAAGTAGTGCCTGAAAGCGAGGCTCACAGGTCCGGCATCACGGCAGGAGATGTCCTTGTACGCATGGACGATGTGCAGATAAACAGCGTCGCGACCTGATAAAAGTTATGAATAAGCATAAAGTCGGGGACAGTATCACAGTAGAATTGTGGAGGGGACAGGGCAATATGAAGCTTAAGACCGTACTTGAGAAATCACCATCAATGAAACTGCAAACCCGCCGATGATCCATTTTTCGATTTGCCTTCCCTGCTTAATATTCCAGCTCCAAGCATTATGAACCCTCCCCCGATAACAGTGGTAAATGAAATAGGTTCACTCAGGATAATGAACGCAAAGACAACCGCGCTGGCTGGTTCGAGCAGGCTGATTATACTGGCGCTCTGCGCTTTTACAAGCCTCAATCCATTAAAATAAAGTATCCCGCCAATAGCTGTGGGTATCAGTCCGAACAGTATGAGAAGATGCATGTCGTTTTTCAGCCCATCTGCGCTTATGGCAAAGGCAAAAGGTGAAAATATTATCAGTGATACTATCATCGACCATGTCGCCTGGGCTATACCTGTGTAATTATCTTTCAGGCTCCTGGATGTCATTATTATCAAGCCATATAGCAGACCCGAAGCAAGTCCAAGCGCAACTCCTGAGACGGAATTGCCAGTATTCAGGATTTGCGGCTGTACTATCATTACGACTCCTGTAATAGACAGAGCAAGTGCGATAATGCTGCGGGACGTGCTCTTCTCTTTCAGTAAAAGGGGGGACAGGAGACTGACATAAATTGGCGCTGTGTATAGCAGGAGGACTGCCATGGAAACAGAGGTGTACCTGACCGAATAAAAATAAGCAAGCACCGCCACAGCCTCGAACAACCCGAGCATAAGCAGACGGCTCTTTTTTTCTTTTAGCTTCATCTCGAAAAACCTGCCTGACACAGCAAGATACAGGGTTATTGCAGCGAGCCCGAAAAGCAGCCTGTAGAAGATTATGGAGCCGATCGGCATATCACCTATCAGCTCTATAAAAATTCCTATTAGCCCATACAGGATGCATGCTGTTACCACCTGGGAGTAACCTCTGAGATGAGACATATTTACCTCAACATATCACTGGATGGCAACTTTTATCTTATTAACGATCAACTTTACCGGTGTATGAATGCGAATGCAAGAAAATATAACACAAAGGTTGTAATGACGCTCATAGTGGTTTTTCTCGGTTATTATTTTGTATCGTGATATATCCGGTTTCAAAGAGATTATGGGTGAAAGAATATATATCTTGCAATATTTGCGGGAACGAAGTAGTTGTGACAAAAGCTGGCGGAGGAACTCTTGTGTGCTGTGGGGAGGATATGGAGCTAATAAAATAGCTTTTATTTCTGGAATTCATATTGTCACGCATGGACAGTAGAACAGAAGCCTGCACCGGCCAGGAGCCTGTTATCATAAAAACGCAAGCATTAACCCGAAAATACGGCAAAATATCTGCCGTTGACAGCCTTGACCTGGAAGTCAAAGAGGGTGAGATATTCGGTCTCCTGGGTCCGAACGGCGCAGGCAAGACCACTCTTATTTCCATGCTGTGCACGATGCTGAAACCCACATCAGGCAGGGCATGGGTGAACGGTTTTGATATCGTGAAAGAGCCTGGAAAGGTCAGGAAATCCATAGGCATCGTATTCCAGGCGCCAAGCGTAGATGACCTGTTGACAGGACGG
>JAHIHJ010000415.1 GCA_018899795.1 Methanobacteriota archaeon | reverse complement strand
TCCTTCATCCAACAATTTTCCTGCTCTTTCCTGAACAAGTATAGCCATAAATTCATTCCTCCTGTTTATTTAAGGTAATTTCAATCAGATTAACTTTTTCTGTGCTCACATTTATCTCTTTCATTTAAATCTCAATTATACCTCCTGTTTTACATTCCATATACTGATATGGAAAACTCTTTTCAAGCTCATTTTTATACCGGGTACAGTGACAGGGCATTATTAACGAGGTGTCTTTCAAACATTCGAAATTATTGAAGTTGTGAAAGCCTCCGATCACCCCGTATAATTCTCCGAAATCCCTGGCTGTATTGATAAGATTTTCCAGACCCGGATGGGCACAGCCTGTCACGATCACAATGCCTTTATTTACTTTCAACACCATTGCCTGTTCCTTTATATCACCGCCCATTTCACCGGTAGTATACACATCAGGAGCGATATTTTCAGCGCCTGTTACTTCTATAATTCCTGCCCTGTTTGAAATCTCTTTCTTCAATAGCTTAGAGAACGAGTTGGGGACATAAACTTCAACATCTGGATGCAAAATATGGGTAATGCCCCCAAGATGATCCCAGTGGGCATGGGAGATGATAATGGCATCTATTTCCTCTTTCATGATTCCTAATTTTCCCATGTTATAAAGTAGAACATTACCATCCCAGCCGGTGTCGAATAATATCTTTCTTTTTCCAATTTCGACCAGGCAGGAAAACCCCCATCCACCGACAAACCCTTCGTCTGGTTCATTGTCATAAAGTATTTTTAATTTCATTTCAACAGCTCTTTTAGCTTTTCTGCTGATTTTTCAAGCTCCAGAAGGATTAAACCAAGTCCTGTATCCGAATTTGCAAGAGCGATAAGCAGTGTTTTGGGTCCTGCACCGACTGCGATTAATCTTCCGAGTTCAGACTCAACAATAATCCTGCTGGGTATATCCTTCCCAAGTCCTGCGACAGCAGCCTCTGCTGCTCCAAGCATGGTAGCTGACATTGCAGCTAAGGACTCTGCATATTGTTCATTCTCCATGATAGCACGAATGAGCAAGCCATCCCGGCTTGCAGCAGCGCAAGCTTCCATTCCACCTGCTTTCTGCAAATCTGCAAGTATTTTATCTATCATATCAATAGTATCTGATACCAGCTTATCCTTTGCAGCAACAGCAGGAACATCTTCAATCACCTGTAGAACCTGAGGGAATATTTTCATATTCTTGAATCCTCTTTTTGATACTGTTCATAGCATCTTCAAGGTATTCTGCCTGCATCTTCAGTGCGGCAAGCTCCTGATCTCTTGCATCTGCAGGTGGGTACGGCGCAGCATATGGCACAGCATATGGCATACCATAAGCAGCACGCTGCCAGCCTGTCAGACCGGTTGCATAGTACCGGTTACGGCGGCCCCGGCCACCACCACGACCAAAACCCCTACCGAGAATGGAATTCATATATCCTGGTGCTGGATATCGTGCACAATAACCTGCTGCTCTACCTGTCCCTGGACCAAAACCCAAAGGTCCTGTTCTGTCTCCTCCTGGCATTTATCTCACCTCCTTTTCAAGTTCATCGATTCGTTTTTTAATTTGTTCACTTTTGACCATTCTTTTGAATTCTTCAAATCCAATATTTTCAATAAATTCTTTCAGCCTCTTACCGGGCTTTCCCTTTTCCTTATAGACTGTGACTATGCGGTCTATCTGGTCAACAACTTCATCTCTTGATATGAGTTCGTGCAGTATTTGACCTTCGTGCGGCGGCCAGCTTCCTCTTCCACCCACAAACATTATGAAGCCGTCCTCTGCTGAAAATCTGGCATGTGCCGGACATGCCACGATGCACCTTCCGCACATATTACATTTGTCATAATCGATAGTCACTTTTCCATCGTCCATTGTAGTAGCGCCTGTTTTGCAGACCTCAACACACTTTCCGCAGCCTGTACAGTCATCAATATTCAAATCAGGCTTTACCCTTCCCATCAAACCGATATCATTGAACTGAGGTCTGGTGCATGGATATGGACATCCTGCAACTGATATCTTCAGCGGTGCTGGCACCTTCTGGCTGCTGAATTGCTCACCGATTTCCTGTGCAAGAGATAGAGTTTCCTGAGCCGCTTTGAAACAGTACGTGTTTCCAGGACATGAGGTCACATTTCGGATCGTTAAACCTGCTGAACCCGGCTTTAAGCCGACTTCTTCAAGTTCATTAAGTGCACTGTCCAGAGAATCTTCTGGTATGCCCAGTATTGCTGTTTCCTGCCTCATTGTGAGATGGATGCAAGCGCCGTATTTTTCTGCGACTTCGCTGATCCTCTTCATCCGTGATGGCGTTAGCATTCCAGCGGTGACCAGCACCTTTATTTCAAATTTCCCGTCCTTCCGTTCAAAAACAGCCGGCATTCCTTTGTATATTTCTGGCATTTTTTCATCCTCCAACTATTCCTTCCAGGGCTTCCTCACGCTCTTTCTCGGAAAGTTTTGATAAAACAGCCACCGCTTCCCCGATATCCACAATCTTACCAAAACGCATCAATGCCGCCCGGTCACATACCTGAGCAACAAAATCCATATCATGCGATACTATGACAAAGGTCTCCCCCAATGTTTTTCTGGCGTGGATGATAGACTTTGCAACTTCTATCCTGGTTACAGGGTCCATCGTTCCTGTAGGCTCATCAAAAACAAGTATCCTCGGCTCTTTGATAAGCACCTGAGCCATCGCCACCCTGTGCCTCTCTCCTTCGCTCAATTCATCGGGCATCTTGGCAAGGATTTCCTGTGCCTTTTTCTCTGTGAAGCCTGCGGTCATCAATGTCTGG
>JAHIHJ010000414.1 GCA_018899795.1 Methanobacteriota archaeon | reverse complement strand
GGTGAAATATTTTATTTTATTTCTAATCTTTTTATTGATTATGTGGTATTTATGAGGAATGTACAAATGTATTAATATTAATGTAACAAAGTCAAGGTATATATAATTTATTATTTAGATAATATAAATACGCATGATAATAATAATTACAACTGAAACCGCTTCAAGCAAGTTCATAGTAGATTATTCAAAATAAAAGATTAAACCCCTTTGTTTTCAAGGGCATCTATCATTTTTTCCGTGGCTTTTGACATTTCAAGCAGGATATGCCCCAGGGTTGAGTTATCTCTTACCAAAACAACGAGCAGGGCTTTTCTTCCTGCCCCGGATGCGATCAATAGCCCATTTTTTGTTTCCACGATCACCCTGTTCAGGCTGCCTTTATCGAGTTCTCTTGAAGCGACTTCCGCAGCCCCGAACATAGTAGCTGACATTGCCACCAGGATATCTGCGTTCCGCGTCATCGTTGAACTTACAAGCAAACCGTCCCTGCTTAGCGCTGCTGATGCCTCTATCCCTCGGATATTATTCAGGTCGTGCAGGATCTTATCGATCGCTTCTTTTGCTTGCATAGTCACTCAATTTATTATATAGCCTATTAGAATATAATAATGTCTACAGTATCAATTATATATTAAAGTCCAATTCTCCCTTGAACTGTTCTTAATCGTTCAAAAATGTCTGTTTTGTTCGAGAAAGCCCTAATAATTGATAAAATGTAATTAACTTTGAGGATTGCCAGACTTAAATTATTAATCAATACAATTCCTTATTGTCCATCTGTATCCTTGCCATCTCTACTGCATGTTTTGTATAATCCTTACGGTTTATCCTGCCCTCGGTGAGCCAGCCTATAATGCCTTCATCATAGCCAATGTCCGGTTTACCGGAAAAGGGAGTAAACGCCTCTGAAATCGTTATCCCATCCTCTATGACCTTTCTCGTGCATTCAGGAGGGTATTCAAAAGCAGGACCAAGACCAAGGTATATCCGACTGCCATCGAAAACAGCGCAGCAGCAAAAATTCATGTATCCGCTCAAGGTCTGCGGGACACGGGATATACCATCCTCGACGCCCACTGAATACATGCAATCCCCGAAAGCCCCTTTTGCCCTGTTTATCGCTCCTTTGATGGTCTCTTCAATGCTCAGTGGCTGTTCCCTGACTCCGGAAGGACTGGCTGCTCCTTCCACCTGATAGGACGGGAATACTTCTTTGACTGCGTTTATCTTATTCTGGTTCAGTGAAGCTACGATTATCAGTTTCATTAATAATGTCCTCGTCTGTTGTTCTTTTTAGGATTGAAGAATTTTATAAAATACTTCCACCCGGTCTTGCAAAGATGCTTTCTCCCCTCAGGGTCTTCCCTTACCCAGTCCATAATATAGAAGAACTGCGCCTTATACTCATCAACCGTCTCTTCAACGATGGCAGGAGGATTCGGGACGCCTAACCCCTGAAGATATTCGATGAACATCTGCTCTCCTTTCTTCTGGGCATCGCCATCGATCTTCATGACAGTGAATTTATAACCTTCTTTTTTCAGCCATTCTGCTGCCTTATCATGGATACAGCCTGAGCATATCTCTATTTCCTCATCTTTTGTCACTTTCAGTGCATTGAAACCCTGTTCTACTAAGCTTCTTGCGCTTTCCATATAGGTCTTTTTCTTGAAGTTCTCAAGATCGAACAGTTCGATCGGAACAATATCGTAATATATCTCTTCGGTCTCCTTTCGAAGCACAATTATGCCCACGCCGCCTATTGGCGTGCCCCATCCCTGGTCATCGATCTGGATAGTCATTCTTTTGTTTGCATGAGCATGTTAATATATAACCATGTCCAGTCATGAATATAAATGGCGTTACGGAAATTCTATGAAACGAATATTTCCTGCTCAGCGTTCATATCTTTTCCCAGTGGGATATCAAGCTTCACTTCAACTATCCAGCGCAGCCCTGTTCCTTCCATGTGATATATACCCATTCTTCCCCTATAAGTGAAACCACAAGGCGCCTTGCCTTAACAGGTTTAGAAAGAGAGAGCTTAACCCTTCCCGCGACCACATCTCCAGGCTTGAATGAACTCTCTGCAATATGAAGGTCCAATGTTCCATCTGGTCTGAATATCATGAACGTTCGACCTCCACGATCTTTTCAGCATGTATGTCCGTCGAAAGAGGGATGTCTATCTTGACTTTCACCAGCCAGCGGCTGTTCAGGGCTCTTCCGCTAAAGCCTGGCGGCGCATTTTCCGGTATCATGAACTCTACGGGGATGATGGCATTGCAGAGCCTTTCGCTTTTACTGGAATAAACCCGGATGTTCTGTATGCTCCAGCCTGAGAATTCCCTGACGCATGGATTTTTGTATGTCAGAACATTATCAAGGGAGATGAACAGGTTGCGGCAGTTCACTTCTTTGCCAAGCGATATTACGACATTTCCTTTGAGGACTTCGCCTCTCCCGACCTTTTCAGGCACCTTGATATCGATCATTTTTTCGACCCGATAGTTAAAATGAGGATATTGACATAAATAATTATTTATCAAGCACAGTAACTTCAATTGCATCAACGAGAATAAAATTATTGGTTGATGCAGGGTTTTTTTCATTTGAAACAGATATTGTCAGGATATGATTTTCCATCAATTTTAATATTGGCGATCCCACAATGGTCACAAGTCAATGATTTTAATTTAATTCCAGTCCC
>JAHIHJ010000413.1 GCA_018899795.1 Methanobacteriota archaeon | reverse complement strand
GCCGAGAGGGAAAATTTTGAGCAGATCATTTTAACCCAGCGCTTACGCAAAGCTGTTGCAAGGTTAAACCGTGATATTCCCGCGGATGCACAGGAACAGGCCGTGCAAAAAGTGCTGCGCATTTATTCACCAGACATGCTGCACAACAATGAAACCTTTCACCAGTTCCTGGTTGAGAAAGTAAAAATACCATATCAGCAGGATGGCTATGAAAGAAGTTATGAAGTGGCGCTGATTGATTTTGCTCATTCTTCCAACAATGAATTTTTAGTTATCAATCAATACACTATCATTGAGAACAACCAGAACAAGAGACCTGATATCTTGCTCTTTATCAATGGTATTCCTATCGTGCTTATCGAGTTGAAGAATGCGGCAGATGAAAATGCTACCATAAGGAAAGCATTTGACCAGATCCAGACCTACAAAGCCACCATTTCAGGATTATTCACTTACAATGCGGTCTGCATTATCTCCGACGGAATGGAGTGCAGGGCAGGAAGCGTTTCTGCGGGTTTTAGCCGCTATATGACCTGGAAAAGTGCAGACGGCAGAAAAGAAGCATCACGGTTCATTCCGCAGTTGGAGATCCTGATAAAAGGAATGTTGAACCCCCCTACCTTATTAGACCTTTTACGCAACTTCATAATATTTGAGAAATCAAAGAAAAAAGACGCAAAAACAGGCATTACACAGGTTGAGACTGAAAAGAAGTTAGCAGCTTATCATCAATATTATGCAGTCAATAAAGCAGTAGAAAATACCATCAAAGCAGCTTCTGCAAACGGAAATCGTAAAGGCGGCGTTGTATGGCACACACAGGGCAGCGGCAAATCCATTTCAATGGTTTTCTACACGGCAAAGCTGGTGTTAAGCCTGAACAATCCTACAGTTGTAGTTATCACAGACCGCAACGACCTTGACGATCAGCTATTTGACACTTTTGCAGCAGGAAAGCAGTTGCTGAGGCAGGAACCGATGCAGGCAAAAGACAGGGAGCATTTGAAACAACTGTTGAACGTTGCATCCGGCGGAATTGTGTTTACAACCATCCAGAAGTTTTTACCCGAACCTGGCAAGGCAGAATACGACCGGCTTTCAGACAGGACAAATATTGTTGTCATTGCAGATGAAGCGCATAGAACCCAGTATGGATTTGAAGCAAAGCTCGTTGATGTAAAAGACAAAGAAACAAAAGATGTAATCGGCAAACGCATAGCCTACGGCTTTGCCAAGTATATGAGAGATGCACTGCCCAATGCGACTTACATTGGTTTTACAGGCACGCCAATTGAAGGCACAGACGTAAACACCCCTGCTGTGTTCGGGCAGTATGTTGACATATACGATATTTCACAATCCGTTGCTGATGGCGCCACAGTAAGGATTTACTATGAAAGCCGTTTAGCAAAGGTCAATCTGGATGAAGAAGGCAGGCGCCTGATCGCAGAGTTCGATAAAGAACTTGAAGAAGATGAAGAAATAACCGACAAGCAAAGAGTAAGAGCGAAGTGGACAAAACTCGAAGCCATTGTTGGGAATCCGGAGCGGATAAAGAATTTAGCCAGGGATATCGTCACACACTTTGAGCAGCGACAAGCCGTATTTGAAGGCAAGGGACTTATCGTAGCCATGAGCCGGAGGATTGCAGTTGACCTCTATAATCAAATCATCCTGTTAAGACCGCAATGGCATGATGACGACCTATCAAAAGGTGCGATCAAAGTTGTAATGACCGCATCCAGTGCTGACGGCCCTGTCATGCAGAAGCATCACACTACAAAATCACAGCGCAGGGATTTATCCGATAGAATGAAAGACCCGGCAGACCCGTTAAGACTGGTCATTGTCATAGATATGTGGCTCACAGGTTTTGATGTCCCATGCCTGCATACGCTTTATGTTGATAAGCCAATGAGAGACCACGGTCTGATGCAAGCCATAGCAAGGGTGAACAGGGTATTTAAAGACAAACCTGGCGGTCTGGTTGTAGATTATCTTGGCATTGCAACAGACCTCAAAAAAGCATTGTCTTTTTATTCAAATTCAGGCGGAAAAGGCGACCCGGCAGAAGGGCAGGAAAAGGCAGTAGCTGCAATGATAGAGAAGTTGGAAGTAGTTCGCCAGTTGTTCTATCAAGAAAGCAAAGCAAAAGAAGCTATCCTTATCGCAGAACCCACTGCTTATTATGGGAAGTATCCGGGAACAGGCTTCAATTACAGACGTTTCTTCACAGCTTCGCCACAAGAAAAGCTCTCCATCATATTACAGGCTGAGGAACACATATTGGGTCTTGAAGATGGTAAGAACCGCTTTATTCGGGAAGTCACACTGCTTGGCCAGGCGTTTGCATTGTCTGTCCCTGACGAAGAAGCACTGGCAATAAAAGATGAGCTTGCACTATTTCAGGCAGTAAAAGCAAGGCTTGTGAAGTTTGTAGGGGGCGGCAGTGGCAGATCAGATATTGACATTGAAACAGCCATAAAACAGATAGTTGATGAGGCTTTGAGTTCTGATCAAGTGGTAGATATTTTTGATGCTGCAGGAATAAAGAAGCCTGAAATATCTATTCTGTCAGAGGATTTTCTGATGGATATAAAGGGGATGAAGCATCAGAACCTTGCTCTTGAATTGTTAAAGAAAATCCTCAATGATGAAATCCGAACCCGTTCAAAAACAAATCTCGTAAAAAGTAAGGCATTGCTTGAAATGCTTGAAAATGGCATCAAAAGGTACAATAATGGATTGCTGACAACGGCAGAAATTATACAGTTTTTAGTTGATGAAGTTGCCAAGAAAATAAAAGAGCATGATAAAAGAGAAGTTCAATTGGGATTGTCAAAAGAAGAGTTGGCTTTCTATGATGCGCTTGCAGAAAATGATTCAGCGGTTGAAGTCTTAGGTGATGACAAATTGAGAATTATTGCAATTGAAGTGGCAGAGAAGGTTAAGGCTAATGCGACAATAGATTGGACAATTCGGGAAAGTGCAAGGGCAAAGCTGATGGTGCTGGTAAAAAGAACATTGAACAAATACGGGTACCCGCCGGATATGCAGCAAAAGGCTATTGATACAGTCTTGAAGCAGGCCGAGTTATTGGCAGATTTTTGGACAGCAGAAAAATAAGGAGGCCACCTCCGCCGTCCTTGCTCCACAGGAGAAAATAGGAACATCTGCAAGCGTTCATTTTCTAGCGTCTCCAAATAATCTTTTGAGTTCAATTTCAAGTTCTATAGAACTGGATTTGTTTTTGAAACGATCGGCAAGAAGTATTATGAATTCTTTGAAGATATTAGCGGGAATATTAGATTTAACTTGATTAATAATATTTAAGCAAACCACAAGTTCTTCTCCTTTCGCCTCATAACCAATAGATGGATCTTTATGATCAAAAGTCAAATCAAAAGCATATTCTAGAGAACTACTATCAGACTTAAATCCGGGATTTATATTACAAGGAATTCCGGTATAGTAACAAAGAAAATATATTTGTTCTTTTTCTTTGTCAAAATAGACAGCATTTTTGAGAGCTTCCTTTACTTGTTTAGCATTAGAATTCTTCTTTTTAGCATTATTTTTAACAATTTCTTTACAGGTTTTACAAAGAATGTCTTCTCCAGAAGGATTGGTAGGATCTGAAAAACTTGTTCTACAAATATCACAATGTTTTTCCATTATTTTATTCCTTTTTTATTCATTAATTATTAATTTATTTATCATACTATTTAAAAAGGATACACAGTTTAGCCATTCCACAGCAACAATCTCCGTGCTAAAGCGCGATAGCTTTTTTTCAGTGATAACTTCACCCGAAGGAGGGATAGCATTATGCTACCAACTTATTTATCATTCCATTAACTCATCTTATTCATATAACGAAAACGAATTTCCTTAGAATCAACTTAATCTTGCCAACCTGGTCTTAATAAAGTCTTCACGATTAAATAAATCTCGTGCCTCGATGCGGATAACTTCATATCCAAGTTCCTCCACTACTTTATCTCGAACTTCATCAATTCGCATTTGCTCGGCAGTCCAGTGACCGCGACCATCAACTTCAAGATCATATCGTTTTCCAAATGGAGACACAACTAAAAAATCAAATCTATACCTTTCTTCTGGAAACTGTGGCAAATACCAGAGTCCGATTTCATCCAATAGATCTGCCATATGTTCTTCAGCGGGTGAGTCAAATCTCGCTTCGGTCTGTCCAGCAATATTTCCTGATGCTACAGATTCAGCAAATTCTGAAAGATGACCTCCAGCCAATTTACATTCATTGAGATCACCTACTATATGCATAGCACCACGAGCACGTGTAATGGCTACATTGAGCAATTGATCAGTATTAGCCACCCAATTACATAGATTTTTTGACAAACCCTTTGCTACTACTGGCGAAAAGATCATAATATCACATTCATCACCCTGGAATGCATGTGCGGTTCCAACTATTAGTCTATCTTTTATTTCGCCCCACCAGGGCTGCCTTTGAAGAGCCTGTTTCATTTTTTCCATCTGTAAACGGAATGGAGTAACGATTCCGAATCGAATATCTGGCTGAGATAAAAGATTTAACTTCCACCAACCATTAAGAAGTTCAATAGCCTTAGATACTTCAGCTTCATTACATGCGCTTCGTGATGTTTTTGGCACATAACCCGGTACATCATGCCAAAAAACGCCAAGGCGGTGATTCTTCAACCTGGATGTAAGAGTAGAATGTGATGTCCTAAGTACTAACTTCCTTTGATAAAAAACACGGTTAGAAAATTCAACAATAGCCAGATGAGATCGATAATGCTCAGCAAGAAAGATAGCCCCACCATTTTTCTTTTGTATGGCTGTCTCTGCCACATCATAGATAGAGCGACTAATGTATGACCAATCTGTAAGTAATGATCCTGCCTTTTTTTCTTCTGCAATTTGAGCCTCTCGCTTTGGATTCAATGTGCTAATATGTTGAAGCTGCCTTGGATCACCAATAATGACAGCACGCCGAGAACGGAAAAGTAGTGGTATTGCTGAAGGAATGTCACATTGGCTTGCTTCATCAATTATTACTAAATCAAATAGATTTGGTTTAAGTGGAAGAGATCTTCTAGCTGATAGATTTGTTACTATCCATAACGGAAAAATATTTGTTAAGTTTTTGATTGTCTTAGTGAATTCGTTAAGAACTTGTACCCATTCATTTCTATTTTGATTATCAAAAATTTTCTCAGCGAGTTCAAAATAACGAGATATTTCATAATTAGCAGTCTCATGTCTAGCCACATTCCGAGTCCATGTATTTTTAAATAGTTTTTTTGAAATATCTGCCTTGCGTTCTTTAAGTACCTGGATATTTTCTGCAAGAAGTTTAGCACTGGGCAGATCAATAAATTGTACTTCAGCTTTTTGCAATTTTGTAGTTGTTTCAATCCAATTTCGAAATAATGACAGTTGCTGAAAAGCTATAGATATAGATAGATATCCAAAATTATCTTGAACTTTTGATAGTATATCATCTTTGACTGCTTTTGGTGCTGATGCAATAGTTTTCTCCAATAATTGGTATAATTCTAATTTTAGACGCTGGCCATTATATCCACTACGACCTGTGATTTTCCAGTGCCAGGTGGCCCTGTAATTACAGTAAGTGGAGATGTGAGCCCGGATTTTACAGATTTTTCCTGTAATTCGTTGAGAGGCAATACTTCCACTACTGCAGCCTTATCCTTATGTTCAATCGTTCCTGTTTCCCCAACTGGTACTAGCAGGTGATAAAGGGCTGTTTCTGTCACACTTTCAAATAAATTCTTATACTGTATAATCGCGCCAAGATCCCTTTTTAAATTATACGTATATGTGGAATGTTCACTATGAAACAATATTGGCCGGTTGATCCAGCAATTTTGATGTTTTCCTTTTTCTGGAATTCTATCAATTTTCTGTGGATCTAAAAATTGCATATCTGTTTCAAGGTATTCAAATGCAGTGCGTAAACGCGCTTCGAACGAACCAAATTTCCCTTCGAGTTCATCTTGAATTGCCAGTTTCTCTTCAATCTGTGCCCCGAAGAGATGATGATTAACCTGAATCGCGTTGGGATTTAATGGACGTAATTTAAAACCACTCTTCTGATCTTCCTTTACCTCTACCTCAATAAAAAAAAGAGGAGTAATTTTGTCTTTCTGATCTTTGAAGATTGGATATCCATAGAAAAAACGTTCAGGTTCTCCTGCTTGTACCAAACCCTTTCTTAAAATTTTACGATCTAATTCGTTTTGCAGATCAAAATGAATTTCTGGTGATCCTGTATGGAATAAAGGCTCGCTTTCTTCCCAGGGAGAAATAAATGAATGATGGTATTGTGATAGTTCTAAAGTAAGAGATTGAAGGTCTTCTTCCTCAATGCAAGCATGGTAAAATTTAATAAGGCTTTTAAAATCCTCCAAACCATGATTTGATACCATTAATTTATTTATTATACAGTATTGAATATATACTATTCTAAAATATGCATTAAGCTGTTATGAACACATATTGCCTGTACCGGGCTGATATGTGAACGGCGCCGGGAATTGAATATTTTGGAAGTGATAAAATCTTCTCCAACAGTTAACAGGGTCTTCGATCAAATCATGTTCATAGCCCTTTACATCCATCAGCCCCATCACCCATTCCTCTTCCCCATCCATCTTGAATCAATAGCACCCGGGCGCGCAGGACTGGCGCCTCCCGCACCCTGGGGACACACGCAGGCGGATTCGGGCTATGAACGAACACTATGGGCGGCGGGGGCACTCATGGCAAATAATGGAATATTAACCACGGAGCACATAGATGACCTATGAAGTGAATCTGGATATCACAAACCCTATATTCCATACAGTCGATTAGCTCCATCATGCACGTGAACGCAGACCTTCACATCCATTCAAAATACAGCATGGCTACCTCCCCGAAGATGGATTTGCCCACACTTGCCTCAGAGTCCCGAAAAAAAGGCATCCAGCTTGTCGCCACTGGCGACTGCCTGCATCCGAAATGGCTTTCTGAAATTAAAAAGATCAGGGAAGAGAACGGCGTTTTTTCAATTGATAATATCCATTTCGTCCTCACTACAGAGGTCGAGGACGCGAACCAGGTACATCATCTTCTTATCATTCCTTCGGTTTCAAAGGCTGAGGAACTGTATGAGTTCATGAAGCCGCGCTCGAACAATATCGACTCGGACGGAAGACCTAACGTAAGACTGACAGGTGTCGAGATCGCTCAGGCTGCAAAGGATGCAGGGGCGCTTATCGGTCCTGCGCATGCCTTTACGCCGTGGACAGCCATGTACGCGTATCATAATTCGCTCAAAGACTGCTATGGGGATATGGCAGGTTACATCTATCTTATCGAACTGGGACTGAGCGCTGATACCTCTTATGCAGACAGGATATCAGAACTTTCCTGCCTTACGTTCCTCACGAACTCGGACGCGCATTCCCCCTATGTGAACAAACTGGCGCGGGAGTTCAACAGGTTCGAGATGGAGGACATCAGTTTTGACGAGCTTTCGATGGCGATAATCCGGGAGAAAGGGAGAAAGCCCCTCCTCAATATTGGAATGCCCCCTGAAGAGGGGAAATATAACGAGAGCGCATGCATCAGGTGCTTCAAACATTATACTATGCGGGAGAGCCTCATCAAGAGCTGGAGGTGCTCATGCGGCGGCACTATTAAAAAGGGCGTGAAGGACAGGGTGAACGAACTGGCGTCATACGACACACCGCATCATCCTTCCCACAGACCGCCGTATCTTTACCTGATACCGCTATCCGAGATAATCGCGATGGCACTGGGAATTGGACCGAATACTAAAGGAGTCCAGAAAATATGGGATGTTCTCATAAAGCAGTACGGTTCTGAGGTGGCTGTGCTTGTGGATACCGCTGTAAAGGATTGCGGGGTTGATGAGCGCGTTATCGATGCAATAAATGCCTTCAGGGAAGGGAAGGTCAGGGTAATTCCGGGAGGCGGGGGACAGTATGGGAAAGTGGAGCTTGGCGGCGCGGCGCAGGCCAGGGCACCTGAGGCACAGAAGTCGCTGTTTGATTTCAAGGAAGGGTGAATAAATAGTACTTTCGTGCTGCTTTCTAGGGGTTTATATTAGCGGATGGTTGGGATTTTGTGTGTAAACACATGATGTACATCATGCCAAAAACGCTGGATACATGCTATGCGACCTTAAGTCAGGGGTTTGGTACTGAATGCGATAGACATTCTTTGACAAAAGGCAGAGTTCCCCCTTAACCATTACCCCCCAGCACCCTCTCCAGCATCGCAAACCTCTCTTCCGCCATCCCCTTTCCCGCGATCCGCCTTATTATCGCGCGTCCTGTATTGAATACTATGATCTTCTCAACCGGTAAGTTCGTGAGCACCATCATCTCGCCGTCAGGCGTGACCTGAACTCCATCGAAGAGTTTTTTCAACTCCTCCACAGCCTGCGGGGTTATATTTACGCTCCCGAGTTCAGCCTCACCGCTGAACAGGTCTTCCTCCCCCCTTGTAAAGCATGGCTCGATGGTTATTATCTTCATCTTAAATGAGCGCCTCAACCTTATCCATGATCTTTGCAGCTATCTCGCGCTTGGTTCCGCTGACCCGCATTACACCCGTGTCAATGAGATAGACCTCGTTATCCTCAGTTCCCATCCCGCCTGAAGAAACATCATTAGCCACTACCATGCTGAGTTTCGATTCCTCCATCGAGGCCTGCGCCCGCTTTATCAGTTCATCCTCAGTAACCCCGGTCTCAGCCTTGAAACCTATTATCTTCAGGTCAGGATATTTCCTTCTTGCCTCTTTTATGAGCTTTGGGGCAGGTTTCAATGCAATGCTTACCTCTTTTCCTGACTTTATTTTGTCTTTGAATGACTTGACCGTAAAATCCGATATAGCAGCCGCACTGATAAGGATGTCGCATCCTTTACCCAGTTCCTCAAGCACCGTCCCTGTCATATCCGAAGCGCTTTCCACGTTAAACTCGCATATCCCCTGGATACCCATGCATCCTTTGTGGACAAGCGTGACTTCTGCGCCTCTCCTGAAGGCTTCAAGCGCCAGTTCCACTCCTGTCTTCCCTGATGCGCGGTTCGTGATGATCCTTATCGGGTCAATGGCTTCCGCAGTCGCGCCTCCGGTGACGAGTATTCGCTTTCCTGCAAGCATCTTTTTAGAGAGCGCTTTCTCGACGCGAAGTACGATCTCATCTTTAGATGCGATCTTAGCCGCGCCTTCATCCAGTACGGGATTGATGAACTCGACACCGAGCCCATCAAGTTTTCCAATGTTCTCGATAACGATAGGGTGGTTGTACATGGACTCATGCATCGCAGGGACTATCATTATCGGGATACTCGAGCCAAAAGCAGTCGTTGCGAATGTCGTTACGGTTGTATCGTCAATACCGTGAGCTATTTTCCCTATAGTGTTCGCGGTACAGGGGGCTATAAGAAGAATTGATGCCTTCCCGCCAATGCCGCAAAATCCCACATGCTCCACATCCCCGGTTATCTCAGTGATCACCCGGTTCCCGGTAGCGTATTTCATGGCTTCAGGATGAAGTATTTTCTGTGCATCCTTTGTCATGACCGTATGCACGATCGCGCCGTGCCGCATGAGTTCGCGCGCAAGCTCAACGCAGCGAACAGCAGCGATGCTTCCTGTTATCCCAAGAACGATGGTTTTTCCTTTAAGGGAGCTTGAGGATCGGATCATTTGAGTTCCCATTAGGTACATTTACAGTGTAAAAAGATAAGAATGTTTTGATTCAGTGCGGGGGAAGGGATTTGAACCCTCGAACTCCTGCGAGAATAGATCTTGAGTCTATCACCTTTGGCCGCTTGGTTACCCCCGCATGGGGCGATGCTGAATTATCCTTATTGAACATAAGGATGTCGGAGAAACCCCGGATTATCCAAAAGTATTAAGTATTGAATGCCTTATTAAGCAGAAGGTTTGTGAATCCTATTCACAATATTATTAATCTTTGGAGG
>JAHIHJ010000412.1 GCA_018899795.1 Methanobacteriota archaeon | reverse complement strand
TATGGCACGATATCAATCTCGATGATCATGCTGCCCTTGCTGAATATATCCAGAACAACGGGAAGTATGACGAAAAGCTCTCGTTCCCTCTTGATGAGAAGATCAAGACCATCCTTGAGACGCTTCTTGTACCTCATACCGTCCGGGAGAAGCAGATAATCATCGAAGAGCCGCTACCTCTCCTCAGGTGCCTTGGACTTTCCCCCGACCTTAAAAGAACATGGACATCCCCTGAAAAAGATATCATGGAAACTGTGTCGAAACTCAGCGGGATAACCATTCGAAGCCGCGCTCCGATAAGGATAGGTGCCAGGATGGGACGCCCCGAGAAATCCGATAAGCGCGAAATGAAACCGGCGCCGCATGTGCTTTTCCCCATAGGAGAGGCTGGAGGGCGGCGCAGGTCGCTTCAGAATGCAAAAGATCACGTCGAGGATGAGGACAACGGCGCCCGGAGGAATATTGAGTTCGGGACAGGGCTGACCGTACAAAAAGAAAAAGTCGGGACGATAAAAGTACAGATCGGGCAGCGCTACTGTCCTTCGTGCAGGACAAGGACGTTCAAGAACAGGTGCGCCTGCGGAAAATTCACGCTTCCGCTTCTTAAATGTCCATCATGCGGGATAGAAGTCCAGAAACCTGTGTGCCCGAAGTGCAATAAAGAGACGTCATCTGCCATGGAGATGGATATTGATTTCAAGTCAGAATGCCTGCTTGCGCTAAAGAACCTCGGGGAAAGGGATAACCTGGTGTCGATAAAAGGAGTACTGGGTCTCACTTCAAAGAACAAGACGCCTGAGCCTCTTGAGAAGGGGATACTCAGGGCAAAGCACGGCATCGTGATGTTCAAGGATGGGACTGTGAGGTACGACCTTTCAGACATGCCGCTCACACATATCAAGCCGAAGGAGATAGGTGTTCCAGTGGCAAAGCTAAGGGAGCTGGGGTATGATAAGGATGTATATGGGAAACCGCTTGTTGATGAGAACCAGATCCTTGAACTCAAAGTGCAGGATATCGTTGTTTCAAAGGACTGCGGTGAATATTTGCTGAAGACCGCAGGGTTTATTGATGACCTTTTGACGAAATATTATAAAGTCGATCCGTATTACAATATCAGCAGCATATCGGAACTTATCGGGAAACTGGTTATCGGGCTTGCGCCGCATACATCGGCTGGGGTGCTAGGTCGACTTGTGGGTTTCACGACTGCGTCCGTGGGCTACGCGCATCCCTTTTTCCATGCAGCAAAGAGAAGGAACTGCTTCCATGGAGATGAAAAATTATTGGTTTACAGGGGGGATGGTTTTGAGCTTTTGACTATCCGTGAACTTGTTGAAAAAAACCTTCTCGGCAGAACGGAAAAAGATGATGTTGGGACTGAATATAAGAAGATACATGGACTGAAAACGTATGCTTTCAACATAAAAACCAAAAAATTCGAACTGGCTGATATAACCCATGTTTCAAGACACATTTCTCCTGAAAAACTGATCGAAATAAGGACGAAAAGCGGCAGGAAGTTGGTCGTGACTAAAGATCATCCGTTCCCGGATAGATCAGGAGCAAAAGTGAGAGCAGAGGATGCTGATGAATTGTTGATCCCATGGAACCTTGAAAGACCTGCTGTCAAAACTAAAGAGATCATAGACCTGCTTTCGATAACTGATGATGAAGACGTAATGATAAGGACTGAAAGCGATGTTTTCGGGGAGAATGCGCCATTTTCACAGATAAGCAGCGATCTTGGAATGAGTTATAAGACATTTACGAATTATATTTACAGAAAGTCGTATCCGCTGGAGATGGTCAACAGATTTAATCCTGATTTGATCGATGCAGGAAATTACCTGTTGGGGAGCAAGAGAGATAGGGTTTCTATAAAGCCCAGCATAACGGTGAATGAAGATTTCTTAACACTGTTAGGATTTTATGTGGCTGAAGGGTTTATTAAGAAGAAGCAAATCGACTGCCATCAGGTATCAATAACTGCTACCAAAGAATGGACAAGAGAGATATTAAAAGAAAAAATAAATGCTGTTTTTGGTTTGAGCCCCAGCATTTCAGGAAACCATTTAACGATATGTTCAAGATTTGTCTTTGAACTTTTTGAAGAACTGAAGATCGGTAAAGGTGCGAAAACAAAAAGGGTTCCGGACTTTGTGTACTCCCTGCCAGATGATAAGATAAGTGCATTTTTGAGGGGTTATTTCACTGGAGACGGATCGTGCTCGCTGCAAAGCACATTGGAGGTCAATTTAACTTCAGTGAATAAGTGGCTGATAGACGGTGTGTCATTCCTTCTGATGTTTTCCGGGATCAAGCACTCAATATACGAGGAAGAAAGGGCAATAAAAAGCGACCTCATTCTAAAATTCTATGGAAAACCGAAATTGCTCCATTCATATAAAATAAGGATATATGGCAGCGAAGCAGGAAAATTAATCGAAGACATAGGCTTCCTTGGTGAAAAGCAGGAGCATGCTGAAAGATTACTTAAAAAATGGCTGGCTAAAAAAGGTAGTACAAGAACCCATTTTGATGAAGATGTGTTCATCGATAAAGTCGTAGAAAAAAAAGAGATAGAATCCCAGGATAAATATGTGTATAATCTGACAGTGGATACCCATCACAGCCTCATTTGCTCAGGAATTACCTCATTCCAGTGCGACGGTGACGAGGACTGCGTGATGCTGCTCATGGACGGTCTCCTTAACTTCTCGCGCTCATACCTCCCCGACAAGCGCGGCGGTCAGATGGATGCGCCGCTTGTGCTGACCTCGCGCATCGATCCCAATGAAGTGGATAAGGAGGCGCATAATGTCGATGTTCTTTTCCAGTATCCTCTTGAGTTCTATGAGGCGACATTGAAGTACACACATCCGAAGGACATCGTGAAGCTCATGGATACAGTTAGTGGAAGGCTTGGGAAGCCTGAGCAGTACGAGGGATTCGGCTTTACCCATGACACTACAGATATTGCAGCAGGTCCAAGGAACAGCGCATACAAGACATTAGGGACAATGATAGAGAAGATGGAGGCGCAGCTCGGCCTGGCGCGAAAGATAAAGGCCGTTGACCCGCAGGACGTGGCTGAGCGCGTCATTGAATCGCATTTCCTTCCAGACCTGATCGGCAATCTGCGCTCGTTCTCGAAACAGAAGGTGAGATGCACGAAATGCAATGCGAAATACAGGCGCCCGCCTCTGCGCGGGACATGCCCGAAGTGCGGGGGGAATGTCGTGCTTACGGTGCATGAGGGCTCGGTGAAGAAGTATCTTGAGACGAGCTTGAGGATTGCGGATGAGTATAATGTGAGGCATTATACGAAGCAGAGGCTTGAGTTACTGGAGCTTGAGATGAAGTCGCTGTTTGAGAGCGATAAGGTGAAGCAGAAGGGGCTGGCGGATTTTATGTGAGGGATTTATTGAATATACGTTTACACGGATTCTATTAACAAGAACTAAATATATCTTATTAAAATCTAATATATCTGATGGCTGGAGCCGTTAATGCAAAAAGAAGCAAAAGCACGCATCAAGATCAATAAACTCCTTGAACAATCGGGCTGGAGATTTTTTGATGACGAAAAAGGAATAGCCAATATCGTATTAGAGAATAATGTCAAGATTACCAGGAAAGATCTTGATGAGTTCGGGAACGATTTTGAGAAAACAGAGAATGGTTTTACGGATTTTATTCTTCTGGATGAAAAGAGCTTCCCATTTGTTATTGTAGAGGCGAAGTCAGAAGATAAAAATCCTCTGGATGCAAAAGAACAGGCAAGAAAATACGCCAAATCTCAAAATGTGAGATTCGTTATACTCTCAAATGGCAATTTGCATTATTTCTGGGATTTAGAACGTGGAAATCCCAGTGTTATCACAAAATTCCCAACATTAGAGTCGCTTCATCATACAGCTTCTTTTGCGCCCAATCCTTCCACTCTTGTCAGCGAAATAGTTGGAGAGGATTACATTGCTC
>JAHIHJ010000411.1 GCA_018899795.1 Methanobacteriota archaeon | reverse complement strand
GTTTGCCTGATCATAATAGTTTATCCATTCCGGTTTTCCCCACGGGAATACATCAAATATTTTTTTTAATCGGTTAAGCTCTGCTTGTCGTTTTCTTTCAGCAAGAGAATCGTTATAGAGATATCTGCATGTGGAGAGGGTTCTAATAGAATTGACCTCAGAATTCTTGTTTGGATATGCTCTGAACTGATATGTTTTTCTCATGCGCTATCGACATTATTTTTGGAATATATGACGCTTATGATAGTGGGGTGAAAGTGTTTATCCAAGGGGTAGAGAACACTGCGCCCTCGAAGGGCGCAGTGTTCTCTACCCCTTGACCCCAACGTATAAAAGCGCCTCAGTACTCATAGGGCTCATCACATATCAGCTATGTTCTATCATCACAGGCGCAAGCGATCTCACGTACTATTTTCTCAGCTTCCTTTCCAGGTGCTTTTGAATTATAAATGCTCCGTCCAACAATAACATAATCCGCACCAGCCCTGATGGTTTCAGCTGCGCTTCCTCCCTGCGCTCCCACGCCGGGTGAGATTATTATCATATCTCCAACTATACTTCGTATTTCCTTTAATCGTTCAGGTCGCGTCGCAGGCGCCACAACACCCGCAGCGCCGCACTCCACAGCAAGCTGTGCAAGCTCATAAGCCGCAGGCTGCAGGAAATCAAGCGCTCCAGGATGGCTCATTTCTGTAACAACGTAGATATCCCCGTGTCGCTCTCTCCCAGTTTTCACGCACTCGATAAGGCTGTCCCGCCCTGTGAATCCATGCACAATAACCGCGCAGGCTCCTGCTTCGAACGCTTCCTCGCATATCAGCCTGTCCGTGTTAGGGATGTCAGCCACCTTGAAATCAGCTATAACAGGCGCGAATTCTGCTATCATGCCGATTATCCCAAGTCCTGATTCAAGCACAAGGGGGTAGCCTACTTTGATGGCATCCACGTAGAATTCTATTTCTTTGGATATCGAGAGCGCCTGGGATTTGTCTGTCACATCCAGAGCTGCGATCAGCCTTTTCTTCCTCTGCATGTCATCGCCCGCTTTTTGTCGCAGCCACTATAATGGGCAGCGTGATGGTGGCATCAGAATACACTGTAACGGACCGAGCGCTCTCCCCGACCTTTCCCCAGGAGCGCGCCTCATCAAGCGTTGCGCCGGAAAGTCCTCCGGACTCTGGTCTATCCGTGGTAAGCTGTATCGCATAATCAAAGGACTTCGGCGTAACGAGCATGGACTGCAATATAAAGTTCTTGGGCACTCCACCGCCTACAATGAATACCCCGGCGCGCTTTGCCTCATAGCACCTGTCTATCAGTCCCTTCATGTCTGCAAAAACGTCCACGTTGAGCGGGTTGGTCTGCCTGTAAAGCCATGCCTGCAAACCTATTATCGAATCCTGGATCGCCGGACAGTAGACCGGTATGTCCATGTCATAAGCGCTTTTAAGGATTGAATTATCATCATCCAGTTTGCTCCCGATATGTGAAAGGAACTCACTTATAGAGAGCTTATCAGGAAGCTCCCTGAATATCGGCTGGAGCTTCTCCTCAAGCTTTGCAAAATGCTCCTCAGGAAGAAAGACATCGTAGATGCGGTTGATCGAGCATTGTTTTAACTCCACGTCATCGACAGTATCCGTTCCTTTGTAATGATGCAGCCCCAGGGATTCGATGATGTCATGGACGAGATTTGCCCCTGTAGTGACAAGTATGTCGATGTCCCCGTCCCGTATCATATCGCTCACTACCTGCCTCATTCCCGCAGGCACCATGGCGCCCGCCAGTCCGAAGAACTTCGTGCATTCATTGTCGCTGACCATTTCCCTGTATATGTCAACAGCCTCGGACAGCCTCCCTGCCCCGAAAGCTGCGCCTGAAAGAGAATTCACGAGCTGTTTCACCGTCATGTCACGGGTTATTTTCACATGCCTGATAGGTCTATTCAGTCTGTCCATAATCACCTGAAGCACTTAACGCAGGATACGATAATATCCTTTTCACCTGTAAGCTGCTGTGCTAACTCTATACCTTTAGATAGATCCCCTGCATAATATATCTTATTAATATTCTTACTTACAAGAGGCTTCATCCTTTCTCCCACAAGGACAATTGCATGAAGTTCTTCAAGGCGCTTATCAATGAACCGCTCGGCACCTTTCGGGTCAAGCCCTTCGCATACCTCTTTTGCCTCTTCTCCCAGTACCATAACGATACGTCCGCTCTCTGACTTCGCATATTCAAGCGCTTTTTCTGCGTTCTTGATGTTCAAGCCGGAGTTGGAATTGTCGATAAGCGTCCTCCCTTCAATTGAGGTCTTTATCATTCTGCCTTGCGCGCCTTTGAACTTGCGAAGTGACCGCTCGATCGTCCCGGGCTTAATATCCATAGCCAGCGCCACTGCGGCTGCGCATACGAAAGCTGTCTTATACGAGGTAATGTCGTATTCCACAGATGCGCTGACCGCTATCTTTCCCTGCCTGTCGTCAATATAATACGCAATAGTTCCCCCCTCTGCGCTCAAATTCTCGTAATACACGTTAGCTGCGGCATTT
>JAHIHJ010000410.1 GCA_018899795.1 Methanobacteriota archaeon | reverse complement strand
TTGTGAAATACGGCTGCGACGAGTATATGCCTGACTATGAAGGCAAAACCACGCCCTATCACCAGAATTTGCAGATAGTGGCAAAGCTTCTTGAAGAGACCGACCTGATCCCTGCCGTGGATGTGCATATAACTCCAAGAGTGCCAAGCGCGTCGCATGAAAATCGCTTCAGGCAGCTTATGGTTATGATGTCAATAGCAGAGGCAAACGCGCTCTCAAGCGAACATCTTGAAACACAGGCGATAGAAGAATTCGTGCACCCCATGACATCGGGCAGCGAAGAGTTAATCGAGGCGCAGAAGCATGCAGTTGATATTACAAACCTTGCCAAAAAGGAGTTTAACCTGCACATAGAGCCTCCGGTTATAATCCCTCTTTTAGAAAGCGTGGAGTCGCTGCTGAAGGCAAAAGAAACTATATTATCCTGTATTAATAAAATGGAAATAGACAGGGAAAGTTTCAGGGTATTCCTTGGAAAGTCGGATGCTGCGCTCTTCTCAGGACACGCGGCAAGCGCGCTGGCATGCAAGTATGCAATACTGAGTTTAAGGGAACTTGAAAATGATATACCATATAAGCTTGGCATCATCCTTGGGGCTGGAGCGCTTCCCTTCAGAGGACATGTCACTCTTTCAAACGCTGAGAATCTATTTTCTGAATATCGGGGAATAGATACCATAACCATACAGTCCGCCCTCAGGTTTGACCATCCTGCAGGAGATGCAGAGAAATTCATCAAAGCCATAGACTTTCACGGGCAACCGGAGTACAGGAATGAGGATGAAAAACAGGAGATACTGAATATTATCAGGATAATGGAAGAAGAATACAGAAAAGTTATACCCGGATTGGCAGGGATTATCAATATTATCTCAGGTCTTCTCCCCAACCAGCGGGACAGGCTAATCACCAACGGCGCAGCAGGCTATGGTCGTAAATCAGGCGATGACGGAGTAAAACTTCCAAGGGCGATCAAATTTACAGGGGCGCTTTACTCCACAGGAATTCCCCCGGAGTTCATAGGCGCTGGAAGAGGACTTGCAGCGGTAAAGAAAAAACTGGGAAATGCAGCGTGCGAAAGGCTGCTTGAAAACTACTATCCTTCACTTGAGTCTGACCTGAGGTTTGCCCACCGTTTCCTTGACATTGAGGTTGCTAAGGATTTCTTACCTTCCGGAGTGTTTGAACTCATACAGGAGGATATCATGAACCTGCATGATATTTTTGATTTTAATGACAGCATAGAGCCTGAATACAGCATATTGATGGATATGGTGAAACCGCACATGAGATATTTGATAAGAACAGGAAGCTTGAAAACCTGTGGAGAATCTGCCAAGATAGCGAGTTCTGCTCTCCTGAAAATGGCAATCATTAGAAAATCGCTGGGGTGAGAACATGAAAAATGCACTACTGATACTTGAGGATGGAACAGTGTTCAGGGGCAGGAGTTTTGGCGCCGCGTGCGAAACCTGGGGAGAACTTGTGTTCAATACAGGAATGAGCGGATATGTGGAGGCTATTACCGACCCTTCTTACACAGGACAGATCCTCATGTTCACATACCCCCTCATAGGTAATTACGGGGTATGCAGCGAGGATTTTGAATCTGACGGCGCAAAAGCAGCAGGAGTTGTGGTAAAAGAATTGTGCGCAACACCTTGCAACTGGCAAATGGAAAAAACTCTGGATGATTTCCTGAAGGAAGAAGGCGTGCCTGCAATATCAGGTATAGACACGCGTATGCTCACCAGAAAAATTAGAACACATGGTACGGTAAAAGCAAGGATAATGGCATATGAGAATGAAATGCCGGATATGGAAAAGTTAATCAGTGAAACAAAGAGCCAGCCCGATATTAACAGTCTTAATCTCGTAGAAAGAGTATCATGCCGGAATGTAAGGAAGCACCCTGGAAAATCGCCTCTTGTAGCGGTCATCGATTGCGGAATAAAGCGAAGCATACTGAACAATCTCCTCAAAACAGGCGCAAGCGTCGTGGTATTCCCATATAATGCTGACTTTAAGGAAATCATGGACATAAGCCCTGACGGGGTACTTATCTCAAATGGTCCGGGCGACCCCGTGATGCTTAAAGGAACAATACAGAATGTTCAAAAACTCATGAACCATCTTCCTGTATATGGGATATGCCTGGGTCATCAGATCGTTTGTCTTGCATCTGGCGCGAAGACTTATAAACTCAAGTTCGGGCACAGGGGCATCAACCACCCTGTGCTGGATAAAAAAAGCGGCAGGGTGCACATAACTTCCCAGAACCATGGGTTCGCTGTGGATGTGTCAGGCATAACAAAAGACTTTGAAGTTTCCCAGATAAGTTTGTACGACAGGACTATTGAAGGTGTAAGCCATAAGAGCCTGCCAATAAAGACCGTGCAATACCATCCTGAGGCAGGACCTGGACCGCATGACACAGTTGACTTCTTTATGGATTTTGTCAATACTTTGAGGTAAAAATGCCAAAAAGGACTGATATCAAAAAAATTCTTGTGATAGGCGCGGGTCCTATCGTAATAGGGCAGGCATGCGAGT
>JAHIHJ010000409.1 GCA_018899795.1 Methanobacteriota archaeon | reverse complement strand
TTTGCTTATAAAGAAGGACAGGCGCTTAATGAGGGACATAAACGGCATAAGCATCATTAACTCCATTTTTATGGCAACGACCGCATCGGCTGTTGGAGGTATCTCTTACTTTGCTTTTTCCGAGATAATGCCATTGAATCATTGGCTAATTACAACGGTAACCGACCAGACCGAATGGCTGGGTTTGCTTTTAGGTATTGAAATAATAAGGCTTGATACGAATCTCTTATCTGTCAACGGGTACAGGGTTGAAATAATCCTTGCGTGCACGGCAATAGAGAGCATAGCGCTGTTCGCAGGGATAATTGCGAGCGCCAGCGCGCCATTTGGACGATCTGCAAAAGCGTTCCTCGTGTCTATTCCTATTATATACGCCCTGAACCTGATAAGAAATGTTTTCGTTATCGAAGCCTATGCTATGAGCTGGTTCGGCGACCCGGAAATGAGCTTTTATATCGCCCATACGATCATTGCAA
The DNA here is from genome assembly GCA_018899795.1 of Methanobacteriota archaeon. The sequence continues at coordinate 8,463 of JAHIHJ010000409.1, read as the reverse complement.
AGGCAGGCTCCCTTGTTGCGCTTTTTGTGATAGCCTACGCGGTTATGAAAATACTTCCAGAGATCATAGATATGATAGATGGGATCATAAATCTGTTCAGAGGTATCTTCAAAAATGCTGGCTAAAGGATCATGGTCGTGGATCGTCACGCCCCTTTTATTAACCGCTTTGACCGGATATTTTTCAACGAGATCCGTTGGTGTAATGACGGTAGCGCTCATTTGTCTTTCCATCATCGGATTTATGCTGACCCTTTTCTTCATCGTATTTTTTCGCGACCCTGAGCGCAAGCCCAAAGGGGACGAGGATGATGCTGTTTCACCGGCTGACGGCATGGTTATATCCATTAATGACCGCAAACTTTGCATTTTCATGAACATACACAACGTCCATGTGAACCGCGCTCCCCTTGGCGGAACTGTGATGGAGATCGATTACATACCAGGGGGTTACATCCCTGCATTCAATAAGGATTCTGATGTAAATGAGCGCAATCACGTAGTGATCAATACAGAATACGGGAATCTTGAACTGACACAGATAGCCGGAGTATTGACGCGCCGTATCGTTTCGTACATTAGCAAAGGAAGCGTGGTAAAACGGAGTGAACGCATAGGCATGATCAGATTCGGTTCACGGGTAGATGTAATAATCCCGGAAGTGTACGCTTATTCGGTGGATGTCGGTGACAGGGTAAAAGCCGGAGAGACTATTATCGCAAGAAAAAAAGAGAAAATAAGGGGATAACGATGGGAGAGAATATCATAAAACTCATAAAACCCGCGGACATAATCACGCTTTTTTGCGCGCTTCTGGGTTTTGGCTCGATAATAATGACCTTCAGCGGGCAGCCTGATGCCGCCCTTGTGCTGATTCTTGCAGCGGTGATAGCCGACGCCGCTGACGGGGCTGTGGCGCGATGGTCTGGCTGCGGTGTACTGGGCGCAAACCTTGATTCGCTTGCTGACATCATATCTTTTGGAGTGGCTCCGGCGGTTGCTGCTCTTGTGTTTCTCAATGACTTCGGCGCGCTGGCATGGGCATCAGCAGGGTTTTTTCTGGTATGCGGGATACTGCGGCTTGCACGTTTCAATGTTTCCGGGAAGAAGGATGGTTTTGAGGGAATACCCATAACATCCGCAGGTTTTATTGCGGCTTTATTTTTGCTCGCGAGGGATCATGTGCCGTATGCCAGTCATGCGTTTGTTCTCCTTCTTTTTATCGTGTCACTGCTAATGGTAAGCACGATAAGTTACCCTAAACTGAAGAACCCTGTAATACTTGCTCCCATGGGCATTATACTTGTCCTTGATATCGTGGTTTTTTATCTCGGCTATCCCGATATCGTCAAAATAGCATCATTAATATTACTTGTATTCGTATTTGCTTATATCATGAGTCCGCTCAGGGGGATTTTCTATGAAAGAGATCAATGAAAGGGACAAAGCTGTGTTCGAGGCAGGTATCAAACTCGGAGCGCTGTACCACCAGTTCGTGGGAACGCCTATAAGCCTGGAGACGGCAGATGGGCTTGAAAGGATTATAGAGGATAGCATTGCCCTTCAGCCGCATGTCAGGAGCGTTGGCGTTACGATAGATCGGGAGATGGTTAAGAAGAAGCTGAATCCGCAGTTCAATTACTGCGAGCTTGAGGGACGCATGCTGCACGTCAGCCTTCAGATACTATATAAAAGTACCATAGCTCAGGCTGAACTTGCATACAATGAAGAGAAAGATTACCCCCTCATGAGCATAAAGAAAATCGAAGAGATGTAAGATGCCCATGAAGGTTGAATGATCATTAAAAATAAGATTTCCTTCATTATTATTCATTTTCAAATATCTTTAAATATTTGAAAGTAGTAATATTGATTGAAGGAAACGAGATAATGGACATTTTCGATGTGTTAGCCGCTATCTCTACAAGAAAGAACTCATTCGTTCATAGCGGCATAAATGAAAACCAGGCTCTGATGAGGGCAGAACGTGATGTCTCAAATGAATATCACATATCCCTGCTTGACATCAGGAAGCTGGTTGGGGAGAGAAGAACTCCAAAGGAGAAATCATATTATAACATCAATTTAGCTCGTTGCCCTATCTGCGTCATCAAAGGATGCTCTTTTTCATAAACAAATGTAAATTCAGCCCCCGGATTCAACTCCATCAATGCAAGCGTATTCTTCAGTGCAACTGTCAGTGATTCGTGATCCGGTTCATTCGTCACTTCAGCATTGAAAGGATATGTCTCTTTAAGTTCCACAGGATAAGCGCCAAATGGCGCCTTGAACTCAAGCACATGGTCGAAATCATCTTCATTCTCCTGCCGCTTTGTCCTTATTAAAACCCTGCCATCGAGCCTGAAATTCCCCAGCCTCTTACTGAATCTCACCACTTCAGGTCTTAATGCTGATTCCGGACCGCTGTAGAAAAACGTAGCTCTCGGCGCCGGTTGGATTTTCTCTATCCAGTCAGAATAAGAAAGCGCGCGCCGCAGCCCGTCCAGCAGCCGCGGATGTGTCCTGCACCTCTGCTCCACGAGTTCCCAGAGGCTGCCCTCCTTTATTGCCTGCTTTACTTCCCGCATCTCTGCGAATGTCGCATAGAGATTGTGGCGAGCAAGCAGTTCTTCCCTGTTCTCGCTCTTCATGAGTTCTTCAGCATCGGTTGACGAGCACACCGGGCATGAACACGGCAGGTACTGGAGTTTATCCAGGTGGTAAGTCCCGCGCACTGTCATGTACCTGCCCTCCTTAGCGTAAAGCGCATACGATGCTGAGTCGAACAGGTCGCAGCCAAGCGCAACTGCGAGAGCGAACATCATGGGATGACCTGCGCCGAAAAGATGCACAGGCGCCGCTGGTGAGAGACCTTTCTTAGCTGCCACGATGACATCCACAAGGTCTGCGTAGCGGTACGATTCCATGAGAGGTACAACTGCGCCCAGGGGATAAACGTCAAAATCCGCGGCGCTCAACTCTCTTCCAGCTCTCTTCCTTAACTCAGGGAACGAGGAGCCTTGAACTGGCGCAGCCAGAAGCATATCCTTCTTTAATTCGAGGGCTTCCTTTTCCCTCTGTATGGTTATTGCAAGCTCTGATTCTGCCCGTTCCCATGATACATCAGGCGGCGTGGGGATGTCAAGAGGTACTCCGATATCGGAACCGATCTCCTGCTGGAACTGGACTATCTGCCTGTTATTCACTTCCACTTCGCCGTAAACAGATAACTGGTACGAGCCTGAGTCGGTCATGATCGGTCCGTCAAAACCGATGAGCGAGTGCAGCCCTTCGCGCAGGGCGCGTTCCCTGAGCTGCGGCTTGCGGTAAATGATATAGGAATTTGTTATAATGATCTCGGCGCCGAACTTGCGAAGTTCTGAAGGTTTGATGGTCAGGATATTTGGATTGACCACAGGCATGATGGTCGGCGTCTCGATTATCCCGTGGCGGGTTTCGAGGCGACCAATCCTTCCGCAGATGTCCTTGTGGGTTATTTCGAAGATTGGGGGCATGATGGGGTATGATGGAGGGAGGGGTATATTAGTGTGAGGATTGATGTAATTTAAGTTTTCTTCCAGATTTTCGCTTCACAATACCGGATGCACCTCCATATCCCTGAACCGCTGTACTACGCACGCCAGGAAGTTCACAACGTTCTTTGCCTCATCAATTACTACCCCATCGCTTGAGGCAACGATTTCCCTGCAAATCTTAAGATCATGATCCACATGATTTGAAGTTCTCGCATCACCCTTTAACCCTGCGTCTTCAAGCATCTCCCGCAGCTTACGAGCAAGCATGCCGCTATTACTTATCTGTGAATCCAGAAGGAAAACGATATTCTCAGGCTTCTTTTCCTTCAAAAACCCAAGAATAGACCCGATCGCATTCTCCGTGTTCGATGACCCCTTAAAACCCCGAAAAGCGCCTTTGATATCCCTGATCACCCCATCATCGCAGAGATATGCTTTTTTCTCAAGGATACTCTGCATCCCAATAATGATGTTGTACCCGTCTATTACGATGCTTTTGCCTTCTATTATTTCACACGGGAGAAATTTAGCCAGTCTTCTTTCAGCCACCTTGCGCGCGAGCACGGTCCTTGATAGAAGATACCTCGCCTTCACATCCAGTCTGTGGTGGGCGCACACGAACCTCACCGCGCTCTTCTGTGGATAGCCGCGATCAAGAAGGGACCTTATGTCTGAGGCGGCATTCACAAGGCTCATGCCGCCACCTTAAAGCGCAGGAGCGCAGCTATTCCGCCCAGCGAATCAAGCTTCCTCCCTGGCTCGAATTCCGTGCTGAACACCACTATCCTTCCCTGCGAATGCTCCACATCTCTTAAGAACCTGTCAATTGAGTCGGTTTCGCGCTCAGTACGCAGAAGTTCATCGGTTATCAGCAGCGTCTCGACCGCGCCAAAGCTCTGCGCATTTCTCACCTCTGCCATGCCGTACGCCGCTTTTCCGTCCATTGATATCTCCTTCATCAGTTCTTCGATGAGGATTGCTTCCCTGCCTATCCTGGATTCCTGCATTATCCGATCCACTGCCCCGCGGCGAAGCACTTCCTGGAACCCGGACATCCCGATGGATGAAGTATCTTCAAGCACTATCTTCTTTGCAAGCTCAGGTTCCTTTGTCCGCACGAACTCCATGAAATCCTCTTTCGTGAACCCGGGTCCAGCAAGAATTACAGCTTCCACTTTTTCCGCAGCCCATTTCAACTGCGAAGCCAGTTCCCCGAAAAAAGAATTCCGCTGATTCCCCTCTCCTTTCCCTAAGGACTGGCGCAGGGATGAGGTTTCTTCAACCCCGAACTGCCTCACCATGCCTATGCTCGCCTCGCCCTCTTCGATCGTTGCGATAATTACTTTCGGGCGCAGTGACGCGATCTCTGCCTCCCTTATCCGCTCGAACTGGTCGTTCTTCCATCTCTTGATTATCGAAATGTTCGTTCCTTCTTCAACATTTATCGTATGGTATGCCCCTGTATCTATCCCGTCCACGATAGTCCCATGCACTCGCAGACGGTTTGAGAATTTATGGAACTCCACCTTCTCCACAGTTATCCCCAGGCGCACTGTTTTTTTTTCAATCTTTTCGGGTCTTAACTTATCGGTCGCACCTTCTATCCTGCGTTTGGTGAAAGCAAATACAACGTCATTTGGTTCAAGTATGTATTTCAGGTGCCAGAGGTCGTCAAGTGATTCTGTAATAAGTGATATCTCACCTTCGTTGAAACGCAGTTCTTTTTTCAGCACCTTCATTGATTCACCATAATTTGCGTACAAAATAAATGAGTATCAAAACAAGAGCTATGCCAGGCACCCATATCAGAGGATCGATGGAAGACCTGGTTTTAGGAGGGTTGTTATTATTTCCAGGAGCTACGGTATTTTCAGGTATGATCATATTATCCGGAAAAGGCTTTTCAGGGTCATTGAACTGGTACAGGAGAAAAGATACAAGGTTCTGTTCTGACGGTCCTGAATACACCTTATCCACATTAAGCGAGATAATGGTCTTATTGGTCTTGTTATACACGAAAGACCCATAAATGTAAACGATCTCACTTTTTACGATGGTTTCATTGTCCGTCAGCTGGAGCCACATTGAACCGTCGCTGCTCACGCTTTTTAAAGTCAGGATATATCCCTGGTAGAGAGTACTGGATTCGCCTGTGGCGAGATACATGTTCGTTCCGTTAAATAGAATATCGCTCCGGGCTGAGCCACCAACGGATAAAAAACATAATAGTATTATTAATATTACTTCTTTTTGCCTCAGCGCCATATTATTTATATTGAGTCTGTACACAGGCTTATATATTTCTTTTGCCTCTTCTTGCACATGGTAATTTCTGTCAGGTTGTGTTCGGGAAGAACCGGTTTTGAGGTCAGCACTAATACGAAGATCGATCTGATAAAAGCAAGCGGTATCCTGAAGACAAAGGTAGCTACAAAACATCTGCTGCTGCTGGATTATAACGGCGTGGATGTGTCCATGTATCCGGGCGGCAGGATGATAATAAAAACCTCAAGCAGGGATGAATCTATTGAAATAGCGCGCCGCTTGCTGGCGGAACTCGGGTTTCCCGACCCCGTGGATAAATAATTATCAACGACATGGAAAGACATCGATCATCGTAAATTACTTATATTCCGCAATCTGTCTGGTACAGGTGAAAAAACAGTAAAAAAAGGGGATAAGGTATCTGTTAATTATACTGGAAGTCTCCAGGATGGCAAGGTTTTCGATACTAACATAGAAAGTGTGGCAAAGCAACATGATATCATAAAACCTGAATACCTTCCGCTTAATTTCACAGTTGGCGAACCCGGCATGATCAAAGGGTTTGATGAAGGTGTTGTTGGAATGAAGGTCGGAGAGACAAAAACAATAAACATTCTGCCTGAGGATGGATATGGACCAGTCGACCCTAAATTGATCATGGCATATGACCTGATTGAAAACTTTTCAGCAAAAGAAAATTCGTTCCCCAAGGTCTTTAATATCTCCCTTGAGGAATTCGAAGCGACTTATGGTCCGGGTCATAACAAGAGTGATAATGTAATTCCCCCCGGAACGAACATCAATCTAACCATCCTGAACATTTCCAATGTTGTGTCGCTATCTTACAACCTCAAGGCAGAATATCAGATTTTTACACAAAATTCGCCCTGGAATATGACGGTAGTAAAGATCAATGAAACGAATTTACCATAAAACCCAGCGTAAAGAAAAATGACACGGTTAGACTACCGCTTGACCAGTTCCAGAAAACGCCATGGACTTCAACAGTTATTGGTGTAACAGACGACAATATCACTCTAAGGCATAATTCCATTCCTGAGACAAAGATTCAGAGCATGTTCGGTACGATGACAGTGAGATTTAACGAGACATCGTTCTTTATTGACCAGAACCACGAGCTTGCAGGAAAGACATTGATCTTCAATATAACTATGAATTCAATAGAAAATAACGATATTTCAGACAAAAAGTCTGTTATGGGAGAGAAGAAATAACCGCCCCAGTTATTTTTTCTCACTGAAATATTTTTTTAATTTTTTTTAATTTTATCTTTTCAATTTTTTCAATATCCGACAAACCTTGGCTCGGTCAGTTTCCTGTGGAATTCCTGCCTTCCGATAACCTCATTTATCGCGCCTGCTGCTTCAAGCCCTTCGTCCACTGGAAGACCCCAGATGTTCCTGCCGTAAATACCGCCTTCAGCTCCGGCTTTCATCACGATCTCGGTCTGTTTCACAAGGCTCTCTGTGGGATTACCCGGTACTTTCGGACCGCCCGAAAATATGACTATGGAATTGGGAGCTGCCTGCACCACAATGCTGGCTCTGAATATTTCCTGCTCAGGGGTTAATGATCTTTGCGCATCTTTCGGTTCAAGGTATTTGTAGGCGATCATGCTTGAGTTCTTTTTCGCAAGGCTTTCTATATACGCATCATACGCCCGCCTGTTGTAAGGTTTGACCTTTGCCGGGTACTTGGTCTTGACTATATCGGCGCCAAGGAAGCCTGAGGCTATGGAAACAGCGTAATGAGTCCAGTACAGGCTGTCAGTCTGTGTGACACCCTGGAACTCCCCGTCCTTGTCCTTGAATTTTCTCATCTCATCGAGACCTGAGCCCCGCGCATAAGCCCATACTACAGCAACTAAACCGACTTTATGGGCTTCCCTGATAATTTGCGCCGCTCTCTCAAGATCGGTCTTAATGTGCTCTCCGCCGGGATATATGGTCAATCCGATAGCCGATGCGCCATATCTCAGCGCATCTTCAACCGTGCTCACTGTTGACATTAATCCTGCGCTCTGGGGCTGCGAAACATGCCCGTCTATTTTGTAGATCAAAGGAATATCTGGTCTGAACAGGTGTTTGAACTGCCTCACGTTTCCAGGGTGCAGTACATAGCCTGAAAAATTGCCGCGGTTCACAAGTTCAGCGATCGCGCGCATGTCTGCCGAGCCCTTTCCCCTGATGTTTATTTCTTCGGTGGTTGCATTGTCTCTTTCCCACAGGAACTCATGACCTGGTCCGTGTTCAGAACTTTTCTGGTCAAAGGGCATGAACAGGGCTGTCCCATTCCCAGGTCCGTTAACATAAAGCATGCGGTAAAGGTTAGCTTCGACGCCCGGTTCCAGAAAACGCATTTTTTCGAGGCGCGGTCTGACATCTATATTGTCAGCGACGTTAATCTCGATATCGGTTTCGTCAATATGCTTTTTAGAATTCATTAAATTTTGAATGACAGCCATGGTTAAATCCCTCTTTTCTATGCAGTATTCGTTTTTATTATTTTAAACATTCCCTATTAAGCTTTTCAATCATTTCGATCTCTTTCCTGCCGCCAGCATATACCGGCGTCCTGACATCGATGGCATTGGGCTTGATGGACAGGAGATCGGTCTTCCCGTTGCTTATCGCCCCGCCAGC
>JAHIHJ010000408.1 GCA_018899795.1 Methanobacteriota archaeon | reverse complement strand
ATCAAGGTCTTTTAAAATATCGTCAATTTTCCTGGCATTGGCGGCTGCCTCCATCAACAATTGGGATAGGCTTTTATTGTAAAGAACTTCACTGATTACATCAAATACCTTATCATCACCCATCGCCCGCTTGATCTCCTCAATTTTCTGGAACACTTTGTTAACCACCATGCCTTCACGGGTATCTTCAGCCACAAGGTTAAAAACAAAAACTTCTTCATGCTGACCATAGCGGTGAATTCTTCCCATTCTTTGCTCAAGCCGATTGGGATTCCAGGGAATATCATAATTCAGCATCAAATGACAGAATTGCAGGTTAATTCCTTCACCAGCCGCTTCAGTGGCTACTAAGACCTGAGTTTCATTCTTGAATACACTTTCAGCTTTTATTCTATCTTCCAATTTCATGCCGCCATGGATGGTATTGGTTAAGTATCCCCATTCCCTGGTTTTTGTCTCAAGGTATTCCAGTGTGTCTCTTGATTCTGTAAAGATGAGGATTTTTTTATCCTCCTTCTTCGGGTATTTCTGTGCCAATTCATGAAGGGATTTTTTAAGTTCTTTTAACTTGATCTCTTCCTCATTATGAATGATATTTTTTGCGCGTTCAATAAGACCATCAATTGTCCTGATCTCTTTTTCCAATTCTTCTCTGTTTTCAGCAACACTCAGGGTTTCCCATACTTCTTCTTCCTTCCACCTATCTGCTTCACTCAGATCATCAACTGTTTCAACATCAAATGTGCTTTCTTGTGGTTTTTTCTTTTCCTGAACTCCTTCAAGGAGATCCTGCAATTTCTTTTTTCTTCTCACAAGAGATTCATGCAAAGCATACGTGCTTGATGCAAGTCTGCGCTGCAGGATTACAAGAGCAAAGGCTACATTTCGTTTTTTGTCTTTTGTTAAAGCCACATTATACTGTGTATTAACATATTCCGATAATATATTATAGAGTTCTTTCTCTTTTGGTGAATTAATCCCTAAATTAAATAAGATTGTTTTTACATATCTTGGTAAAAAAAGCGGTTTGCCCTCAAAATCTTTCAGATCTTCTTTGACACGTCTGATAAACAGCGGATTATCCTTATTCCTGATGGACTCCTGAAGCATTTCATTTGTTGCAAAGAATCCTGGCTCAAGCAGGTCAAGAAAAAGCCTGAAGTTCTCAGGGTCGCCCTTATGTGGGGTTGCGGTCAAAAACAATAAATGTTCAGATATTCGTGAGAGAGCCTCTCCAAGTTTATAACGTTCTGTCTTGTCGGTTTTGTCTCCATAGCGGTAGGCGCTCATCTTGTGCGCTTCATCAACTACAATAAGGTCAAAATGCGCAGCACATATTGAGGGAATAACTTCCTCTCGTTTGGCAAAATCAATAGAAGTAATAATTTGATTTTCTCGCATCCACACATTCTCACCATACAAAGCATCAAGAATCTCCCTGTCAATTCTGACGAATTTTTCTTCAAATCTATCAGATAATTCTCTCTGCCACTGGTCCTTGAGATGACCGGGCGCTACAATCAATATTCTTTTTATTATATGGCGAAGCTTCAATTCTTTGATAATAAGACCTGCCATTATCGTTTTTCCTGCTCCTGGATCGTCAGCAATCAAAAAGCGTATTCTTGGAAGCTTTAGAACATAACCATAGACAGCTTCAATCTGGTGAGGCAGAGGGTCAACTTTAGAGGTATTCATCGCCAGTAAAGGATCATAAATAGAAGCAAATCGATAACGGATTGTTTCAAGCGCAAGAAAGACTTTCCATGGCTCTGTAGAAAACGCAGAATTTATTCTTTCGGCTAATATTTTTGAAAACTCCTCGCCAGGAATTATTTGATCAATATGCCCTCTTGAAAGAGTAGTGGCACCAACGATATGTACATATCCTCCTGTCTCTTCGATAAATTTAATTTCAACAGGCTCTGGCCAGTTTGAGCTCTTAATAATGCTTCCTGGTCTTATGTTATTTAACAATTTTTCACCATATTTTGAGGAAACTTGTCCATACTTCTGCAAAAATAAGATGTAAAAACGTTCATTAGTGAACATAAGCAATTCATAGTTTCCACCATTTTTATCTTACCTCAAAGGGATGTTAACAATCTGGTACAGAGTTAGTAGCAAATAATGCTGCTTATATAGTTAAAGTTTGTTAAATTCTTTTTGCTCTATAATATTTTAT
>JAHIHJ010000407.1 GCA_018899795.1 Methanobacteriota archaeon | reverse complement strand
AGCATGGCCCAATTTTACAAACTATTTATATATTCCCAAAACGTAAAGGGAAAAAGGAGAATATCCATGATCGAGATTACAGATGCTGCGGCATCAGAATTAAAACAACTGCTTGAAGAGCAAAATAAGACAGACCACGGACTGCGGATTTTCGCAGCCGGGCTAGGCTGCAGGGGAGTGCAGTATGGTCTCTCGCTTGAAAAATCCCCTGGAAATGAGGACGAGGTCCTTGAAAGCAAAGGCATCAAGATCATCGTCAGCAAAGACCTTCAGGAAGACATTGAAGAGTTGAAGATCGATTTTATTGATAATGATCACGGAAAAGGTTTTATCATTAATAATCCAGGTATGGAATGCGGTCCCGGGTGTGGAAGCTGCGAGTGATATAAATGTTCCCGGGTCTTGGTAAGGGTATAAATCCCAGAAAGATGGCATCGATGATGAAGCAGATGGGGATAGATATCAATGAAATTGAGAATGTGGAGGAAGTGATCATCCGGACGCCTGAGAAGGATATAATCTTTAAGGACGCTGAAGTTTCGATCATGGATGCCAGGGGCACGAAGACATACCAGGTAGTAGGTACGCCTCATGAAGTGCCGCGCGAGATGAAAATCCCGGAAGATGACGTCAAACTCGTTATGGAGCAGACAAAGGCAAACGATGCTGATGCAAGGCGTGCGCTTATAGAACATAAAGGGGACATAGCTGCGGCGATCATGAAACTCACGAAAACCTGAATTTATTCCATAGATTCAGGATAATCTTTTTATCGATTCAGGCACTTTAAAGTATCGGACAGTGTTTCAATGGCAATAACAGCTAATAAAATCGGATTTATAGGCACAGGAAAGATGGGGGAAGCCCTTATTAAAGGCATACTGCATGCGAAACTGGTCGCACCGGATAAAGTTTATGCAAGCGACGCCGATACAGCTAAATTGAAATCACTTGAGAAGTCCCATAAGATCAACACATGCAGTAATAATTGCGACGTGGTGCAGAATTCAGACATAATTATAATAGCAGTAAAACCCCAGATAGTTCCGAAGGTTCTTGAGGAAATTAAGGGATCAATAAAGAAACATATCGTTATATCGATAGCAGCAGGCGTTCCAATCGAGACCTATGAAAACGCCCTTCCAAAAGGAACAAAAATAGTAAGGGTTATGCCCAATATAGCAGCAACCGTGCTTGAAGCTGCTTCAGCCGTGTGTTCAGGAAGCTCTGTTACTTTAGAGGATGAAGCAGTAGCGATAGGGATCTTTAATTCGATCGGGCGAACTGTTATATTGCCCGAACATCTCCTTGATGCTGTCACAGGGCTGTCAGGAAGCGGTCCTGCATACATTTTCCTGATAATCGAGGCGCTGGCTGATGGGGGTGTATTTGAGGGGCTTGACAGGAAAACCGCAAAGACACTTGCAGCACAAACCGTCCTGGGAGCCGCAAAAATGGTGCTTGAAGACGTGGTGCATACAGGGGAACTGCGGGATATGGTCACCTCACCTGGCGGGACGACTATACGCGGCATCAGGGTGCTTGAAGACCGCGGCGTTCGTATAGCTATGATGGATGCAGTTATCGAAGCCTGCGAGCGGTCCAAGGAACTGGGCAAAAAGAAATGATATGCACCTATTATGAACATAATTTCTAAGATCGAGAGAAAAGCAAAAAGCAGGCATGCAAGGATCGGTCTTGGCATAGGACAAGTTTCAGAAAAACTAATCAGGAGCGCAGAGGATGCGCAAGAGTACGCACAAGTTGTGCTCGTAGGCGATGAAGAACAGATACGTTCAACTGGTACTGAACTTGAGATAATTCATTCATCTGATCCTTCAAAAAAACTGGTTGAATTGCTTGTTGAAGGAGATATAGACGGCGCAGTAAGAGGAAATCTCAGTGCCACAAAAACACTTTCCGCGCTCAAAAGTTCGCTGGGAATGAAGAGATTATACAGGATAGCTTTAATGGAAACAGCAGACGGGACACCTTTTTTCCTGGCACCCGTGGGGATAGATGAGGGAAATTCAGTTGAAGATAAGACCGAACTGGTAAAACGTGGTGTAGAGCACCTGAAGCGCCTTGGTATAGAGGCTAATGTCGGGATACTTTCGGGCGGGAGGTTCGAGGATAAAGGCAGGGATAAGATCGTGGACAGAACCCTTGATGAGGCTGAAATAGTTACTAAAAGATTATTAGATCTTGGGGTTAATGCAAAGAATTATTCTATCCTGATAGAAGATTCGATAAAAGAGGCTAATTTTATCATCGCGCCTGACGGTATATCGGGAAATCTCATCTTCAGGACGCTTGTGTTCCTGGGCGGCGGGCACGGTTACGGCGCTGCGGTTCTGATGGATAAAGTGTTCGTGGACACATCGCGCGTGAAAGAAGATGCAATAAGGGCTATCATGCTTGCAAGCGCGCTTGTGGGATAGAATGCCAGATAAATTACCAGCGCTTGAGAAAGACCCGGCAATGAAGCCTCCGATCGACTGGGGAGTGAAAACAGATTCAAGTAGAATAGATGAATATATCTACACAGAGGATTGAAAAAAATCTGTTTGTACTGTCAAAATCCTTAACTGATCGCCGATGAATTGAAGTCCAGATGTCGCTACGGGAACTATTAAAAGATAAACTGCAGGAAGAAAAACTCTCGCTTCTGCCAAAGGGTTTTGAAGTCATAGGAGATATCGCTATAATAAATCTTCCGCCATCGCTTTATGATGAAAAACATCTTATTGCCCAGGCTCTTGTATCCCACAGCAAGAAGGTAAAAGTCGTCCTCCTGAAAAAGAACAAGCTTGCAGGTGAGAAGCGCATTGCGGAGTTTGAAATACTGCTGGGGGACAGGACGACCACGCTGCACAGAGAGAACGGCTGCGCCTTCAATTTGGATATCGCAAAAACCTACTTTTCCGGGAAGATGTATTTTGAGAGGGACAGGATAGTGCAGAAAGTGAATGATGGCGAGGATGTCCTTGTTTTGTTCTGCGGAGTAGGACCATTCCTGATACCGATCAGGAAAAAAAAGGATGTCAGGATAATAGGACTTGATAATAATGCGGCAGCGTGCAGCCTGTTTAGAAAGAACGCCAGGCTGAATAAAATTGATGCTGAGATCGTGCTTGGTGACGCGAATTCTATGGGCGCTCTTTTTAAGAAAGATTTTGACAGGATAGTAATGCCCACTCCATATGGACAGGATCACTTTTTAAAAATTGCCCGCCTCCTGTTGAAACCCGGTGGCACAGTACATTTCTATACCTTTAAAAAAGATTTCGAAATACCACATTTCCATAGGCTGCTTGAGGACATGGGCTGGCAGATCGAATATTACAGGGATTGCGGCGACGTGGCTCCGCGGGTAAAAAGATATGTCTTTGACCTGAAAGAAGAGTGAGACTTTTTAATTTATTCTGGAAAAGGAATCGCTGTAAAGCTGGTCAACCACAGAGTACACAGAGAGCACAGAGCCGTGCCGCATTTCTCTGTGTCCTCTGTGATCTCTGTGGTTTTTCAAACCAGAAGATCATAAAAAATCCCAGAATAGTAATCGATGCGTCTACGTGTTCATCCGCGGTTTACCTGTGCCAGAGCGCGCTCGGCTCCTCTCCGCCATGCCAGGATTTCCTTGGGCGCATTTTAACAAGGTGTGCAGCCTCGGATGTATCATCGATTATCAGCGCCGCCCCTTTCTCTATCCCCATCTTTTTCAGGTAATCGCTTATCCCCTCGCGCATATATGTCGGGTGTATCGCCTCAAGAGCCATAATATCATCCTGCGCTGTCAGGCGGTGGCATATTATGATATCGCTCTGGGACATCACGTCCGAGTGAAGCGCTGCAGGTCTCTGGGTCGCAAAGACCACAGAAAGACCGGGCTGCCGTCCCTGCCTCAGCCATTCGTTAACAAGAACTCCGGTCGCTGGAGTTTCGCCTTCCCGCGGCAGGAACATATGCGCTTCGTCGATGAACATCCAGACCATCGGTATTCCTTTTTCACCAGAAATATCTCCCATCTCCATCCTTTCGTATATCCGCCTTGCTTTTATGCGTTCCTCATATATCCTTTTACCCAGCATCTTGACAGCGATAGCCCTGACGCTCTGGTTTTCCAGCGAACTCAGGTCAAGTATGACCACATTGCCGCCCTTTAGCATGTCTGAAATACTGAGTTCTTTTTCGTCAAAGATGCCCCATGAACGAGCGGCGCGGAAATAGTTCTGCACCGCGTTCATGATCGTGGTATCAGCATTTTCATTCTTACCTGCTGCGTCCAGAATGTCAGAAAGGGAAAAATTAGCTCTTTTTTCTTTCAGTTCGTCTATGGTCTTGATCAGGATGACTCCTAAAGCGCTTACGGGAGTAACGCCGAACAAAGAGCACCAGTCATACCCTGAAAGTCCTGAGGCTGAAATGGAAAAAGGTTTGACGCTTATATGCTGGTCATCATACTGCTTTACGCTGCCTGCAGGAACGAACACTTCGACATCAAACCCCTTCGGCGCCATACCCCATCTTTCCAGAAGCGCGGCTTCTTTCCTGTTTTCATGGCGCATAGTCCAGAACACGCCCATGGTATCAATAACAAGAGCAGCGATATTCGTTTTTATCTCAGGAGAAAGCGAAGCAAGTTCCTCGATAATTGTGCCCATCGAATAGGATTTGCCATAACCGCGCTTGCCGCAGATAAGAACGACATGCGGTCTGAGAGCATCTATGAAGACATCAGCCCCAAGGGACTTATCCAGCGCCAGGTACCTCCCGATGTTGAGGGTGCCTGTCCTTGAGTCAGTATCCCTTCTTCCGAGCACGTATTGTTTAAGTGTGATGCCGGATCTTTTCAAATCCTGTGCTGTAATGTTTTCCATTAAGGTTACAATAGAATAGCTGAACTTAATTTTTTTGATATTATTGCCTCAACTATCCTCCCTCTCTCCACATCCACCAGCCCCATATCCGTGATCTTCAGCGAAGGAATAACAGGCAGCGCAAGGAACGACATCTGGATGAACGGCGCCTCAAGCATGCACCCCATCTTTTTTATCGCTGCATGCAGCTCTTTTAGTTTTCTATTGACATCGGATACGCCCTGCGTGTTGAGTAAACCGGCAAAGGGGAGAGTAAGTTCCTTCGTTACCCCATTATTCGAAAGCACTATCCCGCCCTGTATCTCTTTGATCTTATTCGCGCACAGCGCCATATCCTCGAAATTCGTACCAGCAACAATTACATTATGCGAATCGTGCGCTATGCTCTGCCCGAAAGCGCCCTCTTTCAAGCCAAAGCCGCGAACAAAACCCCTGCCGATGTTCCCGTTCTTGCCGTGACGCTCAATGACCGCTATGGAAAGGATGTCGTGGTCTATGTCTGGAAGAACGGTTTGTCCATCTGTGTTCAATTCCTCGATGCTTCTCTTGGTGATAAGCTTCCCGGGGACTATTTCTATGACATGAGCCTTAACCATTTTTTTCTCAGATTTTAGCTTCAGGTCATCCGGACTTATTCTTTTATACTTCACGGTTTTGAAGACATATTTTGGATATGCGATCCCTGTTATCTGCGGGTTAACCTCTCCGCGTATTATCACACTCTTTATCCTGAAATCCTCAAGGTCGTCCAGAATTACCAGGTTCGCCCTTCTTCCAATGCTTATCGAGCCCACGAGCTGGTCTATCCTGTAATGGCGCGCCGTATTGATGGTAGCCATTGAGATAGCCTCAACAGGTTCAACTCCAAGGCTGATCGATTTTCTCACAAGCGTATCAATGTGCCCCGTCAGGAGGTCGGCAGCATTCATGTCATCAGTAGCGAAGAAAAAGTTCTCAAACGATATGCCCTCACGCAGCAGTCCAGGAATGAAATCCTCAAAACACTTTGCGGCAGAGCCTTCCCGCAGCATTATTTTCATGCCGAGACGCGCTTTTTCAAGCATCTCGTCGTATGTTACAGATTCGTGGTCAGTGGAAATCCCGGCACTCATGTACCCGAACAACTCCTTACCGCGCATGCCAGGGCAATGACCATCCACTACAAGCTTTCTTTCAAGGGCAGCAGATATCATCTCAAGCTTCCCCGCATCGCCTCGCAGGACAGCAGGGCAGTCCATCACTTCTCCAAGACCAACCACGAATTTAGTATCAAGGAATTCTTTTATATCCTTGATGCCAAGCCTCGCGCCCGATGTCTCTAAAGGACTTGATGGCACGCAGGAAGACACGGTAACAAAAACGTCCACAGGAAGCCCTTTTGCTTCGCGAATGACCAGCCTTATGCCTTTTACTCCAAGGGCGTTGGCTATCTCATGTGGGTCTATCACGATGCCAGTTGTCCCGTGGATCATGGATTGCTTTGCGAAATGAGTGAGTGTAACCATGCTCGATTCGAAGTGCACATGACCGTCGATAAGCCCCGGACATACATGCGCGTTATTTACATCACGGATACGTGTTTTGGAGCCGATTAGTTCATCCACACCTCCCATGCCTGCTATGAACCCAGAGTGAATGGCTATATCGCCTTCTGTGACCTCTTTAGTGTTCACATTAACGATCCTGCAATTTTTCAATACCAGATCAGCTTTTATTTCTCCTTTCCCTGCCGCTATCTTCTCCCTCAATAACATAATACAAGGTTATTCGCCATGAATTAAAAATCTTTGTATCGACAACTCTAATGCAACTGCAAAAAAAAAAGAAAATAAGTACGTGCGATCGCACGCACTCAATTTATTCTATATTCAGGGTTTAAGAAGATAATATTTCAGTATCAGCCCTGCGAACAGTATCGCTACGATGTTCATCACTTTTATCAGTGGATTGATAGCAGGTCCTGCCGTATCCTTTGTCGGGTCGCCAACAGTATCGCCCACCACAGCTGCCGCATGTGTCGGGTTCTTGCTTCCATCTGGCAGTCTCTTACCGCCAAGGTTCCCTGACTCGATATATTTCTTGGCATTATCCCATGCTGCGCCGCCAGTTGTCATCATGATCGCAAGCATGAGCCCTGAGATTATTACGCCGATGAGCAATCCACCCAGCGCAACAGGACCGAAGATAAAGCCAACAATCAGAGGTGAAAGCACTGCAAGAACTCCAGGGATGATCATTTCCTTCTGTGCTGCAATTGTGACTATATCTACACAGCGCCCGTAATCCGGTTTTCCTGTTCCTTCCATGATGCCTTTTATTTCCCTGAACTGCCGCCTTATTTCTGTAACAATGGTAGTTGCAGCACGCCCCACGGCTCCCATCAGGAAGCTCGTGAAAAGGAATGGTATCATGCCTCCGATGAGCAGACCAACGAGCACCATCGGGTCAGAAAGGTTAAGCATCAGTTCTGGTTTACCTCCAACCATAACTACAGGCAAATTGCCTATCAGTTCAGGAGATTTTTCAAGCAGTTTGTTTACCTCACTGCTGTAAGCCGCATAAAGCGCAAGAGCGCCAAGTGCTGCTGATCCTATCGCATATCCTTTCGTGACCGCCTTTGTGGTATTTCCCACAGCATCGAGCGGGTCTGTTATATCCCTGACTTCCTTTGGCAGTTCTGCCATTTCAGCGATGCCGCCTGCATTATCTGTTATTGGACCATAAGCATCGATCGCGATGATAATTCCCGTGACAGAGAGCATGGCTGCTGCTGCTATTGCAATACCATACAATCCAAGTGCGGGGT
>JAHIHJ010000406.1 GCA_018899795.1 Methanobacteriota archaeon | reverse complement strand
CTGAGATCCGGCCTTGTGAAGCTTGCTATGGCTTTTCGTTTTGGTGATATTAATATACTGATCAGCAACTCGATACAACCAGAGAGCAGGATTTTATTCAACCGAAATATCAATGAACGGATCAGGACGATCGCCCCTTTCTTAAAATATGATAGGGACCCATACATTGCATTGTCCGAAGGAAAACTTTACTGGATAATTGACGGTTACACTGTCACCAACAGATTCCCTTACTCTGAGCCTGCAGGTGGCATAAATTATATCAGGAATCCTGTCAAGGTAGTGATCGATGCATATAACGGTTCTGTGGAACTCTACCTGCTGAATGGATCGAACGACCCTATTATTGAGACCTATTCGGCAATGTTCCCCGATCTTTTCAAACCCATCTCTCTTATGCCAGATGGTTTAAAGAGCCAGTTACGATATCCTGAGGACATGTTCAGTGTTCAGGCGACAAAATACGCACTCTATCACATGAAAGATCCCGGGGTTTTTTATAACAGGGAAGATGTCTGGGAGATACCTGAAGAACTTTATGAAGGTTCCAAAATTGAGATGCAGCCTTATTACCTGATCACAAAGCTTCCGGGTTTTGCGCGTGAAGAGTTTATCCTGCTTTTGCCCTTCACACCCAGGGTGACGAAAAATATGATCGCATGGATGGCGGCACGCAACGACATGCCTCATTACGGTGAAAGAATTGTTTATATGTTCCCAAAGGAAAAACTTGTATACGGACCGATGCAGATTGAGACCAGGATAGATCAGAACCCTGAAATCTCCGAGAGTTTCACACTATGGAGCCAGTCAGGGTCAAGGGTCATCAGAGGAAATCTTCTGGTCATACCTGTCGAAGATTCCCTTCTCTATGTCGAGCCGATCTATCTGAGATCTGTAAAGGGAGATGCTATTCCCGAACTCAAGCGTGTTATCGTGGTTTATGGGGATAAGATCACCATGCAGGAGACCCTGGAGGAAGCGATAGCTGTCATATTCGAGGGCAAGGTTCCTGAACGACCTGTTACACCTGTTATCCCGGTTGAAGATACTGGAACAACCCAAGAGCTCATCCAGCAGGCTGTTGAACACTATGAGAAAGCACAGCAATTCCTCAAAGAAGGCGACCTGGAAGGCTTTGGGCGAGAACTCAAATTGATGGGAAGGATCCTTGAAATGCTTAAATAAACCCCGGATTTCACTATCGTTCAAATCCGAGGCATTTGGCTTATGCTCGGGAATTATTTTACCAAACAATGTTACGAATTTTGAGTATAAAAACCTATAGTAAGCAGTCACAGACTCCGTTTTGAAAACGAGATATTAGAGAGTTTGCTCATATCATCATCTGAAAAAGCTGCAATGGCGCACACACCGCAACAGAGCCTGCACTCAGGTTCTGGCAGGCATGTCCTGCGCCAGGGTGAAAATACCTGTATCCGTTCTCCATACCACCATTTCATTCTATATGCATCTTCCCTTTCGTTTATCCAATCACGTTCTTTTTAGATATTGAATCCCAGCTTGAAAAAGGAGTTAAAACCATCTTTACAATGTCCAAATAATCTTCCTTAATAGTATAGACATTATGTTCATTATTCAAATAGACCCTTAGAATCCCAAGTCTGCTATGCATCTGTCCAACCATAGAAGAGACTGCTCTATAATTAACATTAAAACCCTGCTTTATGAGGTAATCATAAATTTCAACAGTAGTACAGCTCTTCATCTGTAAGAAGATCCATAGAAGGGATTTCCGAATGCCTAACTTGTCCTTCAGGAGAAACCTTATGAGTCTATTTTTTACTTTTTGGTCAATATTGCCCGCCATCAAAACACCCATAATATCATTATGCAACTAATGTTTCATAAGCATATTGTTTCAATAAAAGCGAATTTTATCTTTTCAAGAAAAAGTTCTTTTAAAATATAATAACAGAACTGCGACAGGTATAAATACAGGTACGTAATGAATAATAATTATAATTAATTGGAGGTTATGTTGTTAAAGGAAATGGGAGAATTATTGCAATACCCCCCATGAGATCAAAGTACTCATCGAATCAAAAATTGTTTATGATCCACAATTTCCTTTGTCGATAGAAAAGGGAGCAGAGATTGAAGTAGAAATTGAAAATCAAAAACTCATATTGAAAAGAGTGGAACAAATATGATGTTTATAGAATGATTAAATAAAAAGGAGGTGAAAAACATGACTGGACTGGATAGCGCAATGGACCTGGCAGAAGGTGCTAAAAAAGTGAAGAAACCTGAAGTCGCCGACGCCGAAAGAGAAAGACAGAAAGATTTCTACGCAAAATTGCGAGCACGCACGGCAGAACAGCCAACAGGTGCTCAATATAAATGAGAGTGGAAATGTATGGGGGATTTAAGACCAATTAACCAAATATGGTCTATTGGTTTATTTTTTTTGACATCGTTATCTTTTTGAAAAATAAGCCGTAAGATGGGGATAAGTGTTTATAGTTTTCTATACGTCACGAAAATAATAGAGAGCTTTGGTATGAAGTCAACGCGATCGTTGTGCCCGGAATGCCTTGATGTGATCGAAGCTTCAATATTTGAAGAGAACGGAAACGTGATGCTTGAAAAAACATGCCAAAAGCATGGATCTTTCAAGGATATCTACTGGTCGAACGCAAAACAGTTCTGGCGGTTTGACCGTTATATGCATGACGGGGAAGGAGTAAAATTTCCGAACGTATCTAAGGATGGGGATTGTCCAACATCGTGCGGATTATGTCCATCCCACAAAACCAGTACTATTCTTGCAAATATCGACCTTACCAACAGATGCAACCAAGCATGTCCTGTTTGCTTTTCGAACGCATCAGCATCAGGATACCTGTACGAACCATCGCTTTCCCAGATAAGGGCAATGATGCAGATGCTGCGGGATGAAAAACCAGTGCCCTGCCCTGCCATTCAGTTCGCAGGAGGCGAACCCACTATGCGCGAAGACATTGCCAGGATCATTAGAATGGCCAACGAGTTTGGATTCACCCAGGTACAGATGGCGACAAATGGAATAAAGCTCGCGAAAAGCCTGGAATTCTGCAAAGAGCTTGCTGCCGCTGGATTACATACCGTTTATTTGCAGTTTGACGGCGTGACAGGCGAACCTTATCTGATCAACAGGGGCTTTAATTATCTCCCACTTAAGCTCAAAGCGATTGAGAACTGCAGAGCTTCAGGACTGACGAGTGTTTCTCTTGTACCCACGCTGGCAAAAGGAGTCAATGATGAACAGGTTGGGGACATTATAAAGTTCGCGGTCAATAACATCGATACTGTTAAAGGTATCAATTTCCAGCCCATCTCGTTCACTGGAAGGATAAATAAAGAAGAGAGAATCGAAAAAAGGATAACTATCCCTTATTTATTTAGACTTATCGAAGACAAGACTAATGGGGCTATTACGGCAGATGACTTCTATCCGGTGCCATTTGTAGTACCTGTTTCACATTTTGTAACGGCTGAGGAGGGTATCCCCAATGTCGAATTTACAGTCCATCCGCATTGCGGTACAGGAACGTATGTCTATGTCGAAAATGGAAAAATGATACCTATAACTCGTTTTATTGATGTTGAAGGACTCCTTGAACATGTTGATGAACTGGCATCGAACAACAGCAAATGGATAGGCGAGTCACTTGGCAAAATAAAAAGGATCGGAAGCCTTATTTCAGCATTGCCCAGATATATCGATATGTCAAAGGCTCCAAAATCTGTGGATGTAAAGAAACTTTTTATTGATGTCCTCAGGGATGGTACAGGTGACGCAATAAAGGAATTCCACCGCCATACGCTCTTCATTGGCGCCATGCACTTTATGGACCTGTATAATATGGACCTTGAAAGAATAAAGCGGTGCGGTGTTCATTATGCCACTCCGGATGGCAGGATCATTCCGTTCTGCACATATAATACATTATACAGGGTTGAAGTTGAAAAGAAGTTTGCAATGCCGCTCTTAAGGGCAATAGCATAAAATATCTGATGCCAAAAAAATAAAACATTAGTCACTACATTTTTTCCATGATTTCTAGTGCTTCATCAAGTGGTAATGCGGGAGCTATATGGGGCACGCCTATGTCTCTGAATGGGTAGGTTATCTTTAGAATTGCTTCTTCATTTGGGGCATCGAATATTGCCACAGAGACGTGCCTGCCTATTAGGAGATATCTACCAATCAATTTAACTTCTTCAGGATATTTGAATTCTTTCCAGAGCTCAATAAGTTTTGATGTATTCTCAGGATTCCACTTAAACCATAGTATAAATAGCATATTTTCACCTCCTTTTTGTTTTATTCAAGTATAATATATACAAGCTTTTTCATGCCTATCAATGTTGAGTAAAGCTACTCAACCTTTAATGGCGTCTTTTTCTTGATATCTGTCTTGGGCATGGTTATTTGAAGAATTCCGTTGTTATATGATGCCTTGGAGTTGTCAGAATCTATTGAAGATGGCAAAGATATCATACGATAAAATGATCCACTGCGTCTTTCTTTATATATATATCCTTTTTCTTTCTTTTCCTCTTCATGTTTTGTTTCGGCTGAAATTTCAAGCTTATCTTCAGTTAGATTAATTTTGATATCTCCTTTGTCCAACCCAGGCATCTCAACAGTGGCAATTACTTCTTTATCGGTCTCAACGAGATCGATAAACGGTTTCCTGTATTTTTCAATTGCTCCTGTTGTTGTTCTTTCACCTGGTAGTAAAAGACTTCTGTTTACTGGTATACCCCAGATTTTTTCAAACATTCTGTTCATATTTTCTTCAAATATTCTAAATTCGTCAAATTCGTCTGACATTTGTTTTCACCTCATTAATTTTTTTTGCCAAGCTCACGCATTTTTTCTGCAATCATTATAGGTGTCTCACCGCTCCACCCGTAAGAGCCGAAAGCTGCCCCAACTTTGTCTGCTACTTTTGCTTTTTCAAGGCTCTCAATAAATTTTTCCGTAGGAGGCAGCATCTTATAATAGAAAGTCGAAGAGCCAATCGCAATGGCATCCGCAGCTTTTATGTCTTCTATTCTTGTTTCGTGGAAATTCACGGCTTTAGCGTCAACGTTTCTTGATATAGCACCTTCTACGATGGCATCAGCCATAGCTTTTGTATTACCTGATGTACTGAGATATACAACTACTACTTTTGGCATATTTTTCCTCCCAAACTCATGAGATAGTTCAAAGTTCACTATCCCTCTCTCACAATAAGATTTGTAATGATTATAGATAAAACTTCCCGTCAAAAATCTCAGAATCTTTTTCTTTTGCTTAGAAATCCATTTATACAATGAAGCCAGAAACTTCATGATCACAATGGCTCCAAAGATTGCGAATATCCATAAAACTGACCTGCTAATTGAGACTGACTGGCTGTCCCGGCACCTGAATGACGCAGATATCAGGATCGTAGATCTGTGTTCCCGGGAAGAATATGATAAAATGCATATTAAAAATGCAGTGCATCTGAACTTTAAGGATATAACAGGAGATGAGACCTTAAGAAGAAAACTCCCTCCAGAGAATACACCTGATATCCTGGGGGATCCTGGAATTGATAAAAACACCCTGGTAATTGCCTATGATGACGACTCAAGTCATTATGCTGCACGCCTTTTCTGGATGGAAAAAAAGCATGAACGATGATCAGACATTCAAATCCCCGGAAGTGCTAAATGAGATGTTTATCAAACAGGGTGTGACTAAAGATAAGGAAATAATAACATATTGCCAGCTCGCAGTAAGGGCTTCCCATACTTATTTCACGCTCAGGATGCTTGGATATCCCAGAGTCAGGGTTTATAATGGTTCATGGGGAGAATGGGGTAATGACCCGAACCTGCCTGTAGAAGAATGATCATTCCTCTTTCAGGTTTGGTTTGAAACGAGAACACGGATGACACAGATAAACTGAAACCTCAGTTTACACGGTATAGGGCATGCTTTGCATGCCCTTCTTAAATTTTTGACGGATTTTCACGGATCCGTGGGCATCCGTGTCATCCGCGCAATCCGTGTTCTATTTCATGATTTTTCTCTTAACCGATGACGAAACTATAGGTTCTTTCACCTTTTCTTAATAGCCTGAACGATCCATTCTTTGTTACCTTTGATACGATCTCTTCTTCTTTCATATGATGGTCGCTGAAGGACAGTATCCCATTTGTTCTTAATATTCGATGGATCTCTTTGAGAACATCATCTGGCTCACCGAGGGCATGAAATGCATCATACAACAGAACTACATCTAAACTCTTATCCGGCAAGCCTGTCCTGCAATCAGAATGTATGGTCATGACATTCATAAGCTTCTTCTTTGAGGCAAGGTTCCGGACCATTTGGATGGCGAGGGGATGGACGTCCAGAGCATAGACCATACCGGAGTCGCCAGCCAATCTGGCAGTATCGATGACAAAGCTCCCCGACCCGCACCCGTAATCCAGGACATGATATCCGGGTTTTATACCCACCTCTTTCAGGATATCTATGCGTGGTCTTAAGAGATCGCGAAACTTGAAGGTTAGAGCCATCAGTCTGAAACCGAGATTTGATCCTGTTTTGTTCATGGTGATTTTCACCTGCTTTACTTATTGGGGTGCAGTCCCCTTTTATTTTGAATATTGTTTATTCGAGCTTTAATTTTTATTAATTCGCGAGGTTTGGTTCTTATTTGTCTTAAGAAATCTCCATAGTTTTTCAAATATGTAAAAAAATCAGGATGTTCTTCACCCAGCGATGTCTCTGCTATCTCTATTGCCCTGTGATAAAGAGGGGCAGCTTTGGCGTATTTCCTTTCATCTTGATATAGCGAAGCTAAATTATTCAGGCTCGTCGCAACATCAGGATGGGCAGAGCCTAACGCTTTTTCACTTATTTCCAGCGCGCGTTTGAATAGCGGCTCAGAAGCAACATATTTCCCCTGAGCTTGATAGAGCAAAGCTAAATTATTCAGGCACGTTGCAACACTTGGATGGACAGAACCTAACGCTTTTTCTTTTATTTCCAGCGCGCGTTTGTATAATGGCTCAGAAGCATCATATTTACCCTGAGCTATATAGAGCGAAGCCAAATTATTCAGGCTCGTCGCAACATCAGGATGGGCAGAGCCCAACGCTTTTTCACTTATTTCCAGCGCGCGTTTGTATAATGGCTCAGAAGCATCATATTTACCCTGAGCTTTATAGAGCGAAGCTAAATTATTCAGGCTCTTTGCAACATCAGGGTTCTCAGGTTTCAGGATTCTTTCCCTTATCTCCAGCGCACGTTCATATAATGGCTCAGATTCCGCATATTTACCCCTATCGAGATAAAGCCCGGCTAAACTATTGAGACTTTTTGCGATATCCTGGCTTTCAGGTTTAAAAATCTTCTCCCTGATTTCCAACGCTCGTATGAAGAATGGATTAGCTTCTTCAAAACGAGCGCGCACCCGCAGGTAACATCCTGCGCCATTTAACAAATTTGCCGCTTCAGGATTTTCATATCCAAATTTATCGATAAGTTCCGAACATGTTTTTGCATGCGGAAGCAGTATATCGCATGTATTCCAGTTTGAGAACTCGACCTCAGGAAATGCACAATTCACAGCCTTCAAAACACGCTCACTCCACATCCTCTGATCTGTCTCATCCATTCTGTCCCTGAGAACTACCTGTACCATTCTGTGAATATTATACATGCTCTTTCCAGGGTTCCGGTGAATAAGCGAAAATTTAGTGAGCGGATCAAGAATATCCTCAATGATTAGAGGGTCAGTTTTGATGTCCTTAAGGGAAGATGAAAGCGCCTGGCCGAGTTCCATGGCTCCATTTGATACGATTTCAAAGGGAATATTATCATGACTTAGAAATGCACTTGCATATAATAGATCGGCTGCTGCAGGGGAGGCTTTTTCCACCTCTTCAAAATTTAGCGACCATGTTTTTGCCACTGTTTTCTTATTCTTATCAATTTTTGTGTCTCTGCCTGTGACGGGTGGGGATTGCTCAAGCAGCCTTAATCCGCGCGCATGGTAGCTCGAAAGATAATCCTGAAAGCTGCTTTTTCTTTGAAAAATATATGCTCCAGCCTGTTCCATGGCAAGAGGCAAATAATCGAATTCTTTAGCAAGCTGTTTGATGGCGTCAAATTCAGCTCTTTCAACATCTTTTCGACCAGTACGCTTGAGTAAGAATTGAACACTTTCTTCGGGTTCCAGCTTATCCAATTCCACAGGAGTCATGATATTTAGATTTTCAAATATTTGAGCCCGGGAAGTGACAAGAATGTGACCTTTAGGTTTTGATGGGAAAAAATCTTCGATAAGCTCTGGTTTATCAGCATTATCAAATATCAATAACCATTCATCCACAGTTTCAAGCCAGAGCTTGACCGATGTGATTACAAGATTTTGCTCCTTGGCATCTTTATTTGGCAAATTCAACATATTGGCGATCGCAACAAAATCCAGGATCAGTGTCTCGTGAGAATCTGCATTTGCCCACAGAATATATTTATATTCGTCCCAGTATTGATATGCATATTTTACCGCTGTTTGTGTCTTTCCTATTCCACCAAGCCCGCTGATCGCCTGTGGTTGGGAAATTGCCGCAGTCTTGTTCGATTTAAGCGCTTCATGTAATTCCTCTATTATTTTCAGGCGGCCTGTGAAAAATTTGTTCTCTGAATAAGGAATATTTGTCTTTGAATGAGCGCCTACTGATTCATTTTCAACTGCATTTTTGCTATCGGATTTTGGTTTTACTTTGCGTGGAAATAATGGAGTCCATTTTATTTCCGTGGATTCTCCTACTTTTTCCAGTAGTTTGCACTTTCCGCTTGCCCAGAAAATAGGAAGACTGTTGTTCGGATTGTTATGCCCGAAAAACACCAGTGCTTCAGAATTCTTATATCCTAATGGACCTACTTCGGTCATATTTTTAGTGAGCTGTTTTCCCAATCCGAAAGCCATTTCTTTTGCATTTCCGCTCTCTTCTGCTGTAAAAATATATCCTGTAACAAAAGCCTTGTTCTGTATCTCTATAGTAGTCAAAACCTTTTCAAATATTCCACTATTTTTTAACTCCTTTATTCCATCCCGCAATCCAACTATGGCGAAATAATATAATTTTTGATTTCCAATTTTTCCTTCTTTTTTCAGTTTGTCAATATAATTCTTAGCTTGGGTGCCAGTCCCTATCAGATCATCAATAAATACAATGTCCCTACTATCAGTTGCTGCCAAGCTTTCCGAATGAATGAAATTTTTCCGGGATATTTCAGTCAATTTATTCAACGGATAAAATAAATGTTCAGAACTTTTTGCAACTCCCTCTATATCTGAAATCACACAATTTTTCAGAATGGAAAGGGGATTTGCTAGTTCTTTCAATTTTTTGTTTACTTTTTCTTCATTCAAAAAAATAATATTAGTGAGCAATTTTAATGCATATAATTTCCATTCAAAAAATGGGAA
Organism: Methanobacteriota archaeon; assembly: GCA_018899795.1. The sequence continues at coordinate 953 of JAHIHJ010000406.1, read as the reverse complement.
TTGAGCAATCCATTGCATTGCCCGTTTGAACTCTGGTTCAGTTATTTCGGTCTGATATTTTTCCCTAAATTTTTTATATTCCTCGGTTTGTTCAATTTTCTCTTTATGGATTATCAAAAATTTGTCAGGGTTAAATTCCTCTGGGCTAAAAGGATTAAAAGATATTTTATTAACTATCTCTTTTCCTATATCTCTTATAAGGAAACCCTCCACTTCCTCTTTATCTTCTTTTAAATTTTTAAGAATTAAACTTCCACCATAAGGTTTTACCCATTCATAATGCAGCTTATTATCTGCCTTCAACAGTTCAAGCCTTTCTTTAATTATTGGCAAACTCATCCATTATACCTTTAATTCATTAGACATTCTATTAGTATAAATAATAATAATACTTGCATGACATTAATTCGTAAAAGCCATGGATAAAAGGCAAATATCAAATTCCAATATAATTAAGCGAAACGACTATACAAAGTCACCCCAAAACCCCATACGAAATACGAGGCCTGTATATAGCGTTTCCCCATAGTCGCAACATATATCACAAATCGTTCCACTCCATCAAACTCGAGCAGATCGTTCATATCATCATCTGAAAAAGCTGCAATGGCGCATACACCGCAACTCAGGCAGGCATGTCCTGCGCCAGGGTGAAGATACCTGTATCCCCGTCCCAATACCGCGATTTCATTCTATATGCATCTGCTGCCATTTTCCTGATAAGATCCTGACCGAAAAACGAGCCATCCCGGCGCGGGTGCATGAGGGTTTCTATCGCATTTTATCGATCATAAAAGTTCTTCAAATTCTTCAACAGTAAGCCCGGAAGCTGTAATTAAATGTCTCAACAGACCAGGCTTTAATTCCTTATGTTTCGGAATATTGGACGTTTTGACATCAGGCAACCACATCAACTATTCTGGCTGCTGGCCTGGTCAAATATGATTTAATTT
>JAHIHJ010000050.1 GCA_018899795.1 Methanobacteriota archaeon | reverse complement strand
TTGGCGCCGTTGAGGTACCAGGCGCTGCTGACAGGCTGGTCTGTGGTCACGGTGAAGGGGGTGGTGGAGTTGATCGAGTAATTTAGGGTCAGGCTGCTTGGGGAGAAGGAGGCGATGGACGGCGACGGGTTAGAGGGGATGCCGCCTGTGGTGTAGTTTATGACGAGTTTGGGGCGCTGGCTGGCATTGGATGCTTCAGAGCTGTGGAAGCTTATATATGTTTTATCAACCCAATCGTCTCCTGATGTTGTCCATGAAACACAATTTCACCTGTTTATTTATTGATAACCTGAGTTGGATGCAAAATTTCTATGCCTTGATTTATTAATCCCCGACTTTTCAATAATCTCCCATCTATTGTCACAAGTGGTATGTTGAGGATCTTTGCGCATGTTGCATGAAGAATATCCCCATCTTCTACTCTATTATCAACTTCTCTAAGCCTGGAAAATAAACAAAAATCGTTATTTTGTGGTATGAACCATTCAGCGTTGGAAGAAACAATTGTTTCCAAAATATCGAACAAATATCCAGGTTTCTTATCCTGTCGAATTTCTTCGGAATATATAATAGCATGTATCATCTCTCCTGCCACATAAGGAGAGATATAACCCCCGAAAAGTCCATTTTTCACTCGTCTTATGAACTTCTCACATGCTTCAGTAGCATTATCGGCAATGTCCTAATTTAGAATACTTAATGAAAAATTAAAAAATTGCTCCCAATTCCATTGATAATCGGCTAAACCTTCCAGCATTGCAGGAGTCTCAGTCTTTGTCAATTTATCCATGAAGTTCCAATAAAAATGAAACAATTCGAAAGCATTTACATGACGTGTTTTCTTTTTTGAAAAGCATTTTGTTTTCCTAACAAATCTGCCCAATCTTTCACGACAAATACTATTCATATTTTCGATATCAGTTGTCTCTATATCATCAATAATAGGAGTTCCATATATGACTTTCTTAATTTTATCAACGACTTTACCGCCGACCCTAATTTTTATTAATTGTCCATAGTCAACGCAACTCTCTGCATAATATTCCGGAATAGTGGATGTGTAATCATCATTCCCATCAGAGAATATCTGAATTTTCACATCTGGAAATGGTAATTGCACTCTATCAAAAACTTTTTCAAATAATCTTTTGCAGGATTCTCTTGTTCGTTTTCCAATCTCATAAGCTACAATAAGATATGATCCTCTCGTTATGAAAGTGAATAACCAGGCATCACCTTCGATATCTGAATTAGGGCTTCCTGGCTCAATGTTCTTTTGTTTTTTTTTATGAATGACCACATTTCATCAACTTCAAATGGTCCAAGCTTAATATCCTGAAGAAGAATGGAGTTTACAAATTCAGCGTGTAATGCAAGATCTTCTATCAAATCCCCTATGGTATCCCTATGATGACCAGTTATTCGTTCGATCGATCGAATACCATTTTTCTCCACAAGATGCTTGCAGATGTTGATTATTTCAGATTTCGTAAGATGTTTGTGAAATAAAGGGGTTCCCTTAGTCTCCATGAAAAATGTCTTGCAGTGATTACAATAATATCTTTGATGACCTGTATTGTACTTGCCACGTTTTATTATATCTTTACTTTCTTCTTTTAGGTAATACTTGCATTTCTCATTTTGGCATATTACGTTGATTTCTCCACGGGGTCGAACCATATTTACCACAAATATGGTATATGTTTCTCAAACTATATTAAGTATCTTAATATAGGACATTGCCGCATTATCTGTTTTAATCGTACTTATTAATACACTTGTGTCAATGAAAAAAGAAGGCATAAATCAGAATTAGTTCTTTACTTTTTTATCCCTGTGCAATATCTCTATGGAGTTTTTCTTTCCAAATGCTTCATCCCAGCGTTTCCTGACTTTTGATAATTTCTTAGGATTATCAAAAAGATCTCCAAATGTTCTTTCTTCATCCTCTACTATTTTAAAACCTTTGAGTTTAAGCTCGATCTGTCTGCTTACAGGTATGCCGGTCTTATACCTGATTTCTTCCATTTCCTTAGCTATATCTTCATCAACCTGAATGCATATCTGGCGTTTAGTCATGCACTTTTACCTCATTCATTCCAATTGTAATTAATTGTATTTAATGTTATTCAATACTGTAAATCATGTCTGAAACCGCAGATAAAAACGCCTAAAGTCGCGCTTTTGGAGGGCGCACGATGATTATATATAATACCAAACATAAATAATAGGCGCTTCGTATGACCATATACGAACGCAGATTGAATGCTGCGCTTATTGAAAACCATTTTCAAATAAAATTATTACATTCTAATTATAAAAAATCGGCGCCAATACGTTCCCGATGCGACCACAATTCCGTAGAAACCTCAAAATCAATAGCTAAAGACGATTTTTAGACCGGATTTACAGGATATCCTTTATTTGTATCCTGTCGATAGAAGTTATTCCGGGGCAGCTCTCACGATCCCTTCGAAATGTTAGTTGATACCGCAGTAATATCGTAAACATCCACGATCCCATATCGGATGACATCGGACCGTGGATATGGCGCATATGTGATCATGCCGAAGTTCGATTTTATGGCATTGAGATCTGCTTCATTAATCTTTCCATCACAGTTCACATCATCGCGCGAGCAGGTGGGGACATTCCACATAATGCTCACGCTGCCGTTGCCGTTTGAGCCAATGTAGGTCACGTTATATTGCCCCTCGGTATCCCAGGTATGTGACCATGCCTGGGTGTTGTTATTCTGGTTGGCGCCGTTGATTTACCAGGTGCTGTTGACCTGCTGGTCTGTGGCCACGCTGAAGGGGGTGGTGGAGTTGACCGCATATCTGGGGGTCAGGTTGCGAGGGGAGCGAGGTGATAGACGGCGCCAGGTTAGGGGGGTGCCGGGAAAATAAGGGGAAGGGGTGGGAAACGTGGAAATTGGGGGTCGGAAAATAAGCAGAGACTATTGCTCATTGGCTCATGCTAAATAATTATTCGGCTTCAGCAAGTTGTTTTTGGAGCAGTTCATTTGCCAGAAGGTTTACTGTTATTCCCTTTTTCCGAGCACTTTCCTTCAGCAGTTCCGAAGTATTTATTTATTATAAATGTATTTTTATTAATATCTGGCGCTTCACATAACCCTTAAAAAAATCGACAGGACAATCAAAATTTGGTCACGTCCAATTTCATAAACCAAGTATTATCGATAGAGCCCTGGCTATCTTCTCCATGTAAGAATCATCCAGATTACCAAGCACCTTAATTATCCTTTTCTTATCAATCACTCTTATTTGCTCACAAAGAACAACGGAATCCTGGGTTAATCCCCCAACATCAGCAGGAACAAACACATGTGAAGGCAATTGTGCACGCCGGATCTTTGTAGTGAAAGGTGCAATAATCGTATGAGGGCTGAAGCTATTGGCACGATCGATTTGCAAAATGACAACAGGTCTTATGCCTGACTGTTCTGTGCCCATAACCGGATTCAAGTCACACAGGACCACCCCTCCTCTATTAATTATCACCATTGAATTTCTCCGCTGGCTAAGCGATTTTCGTAATCTTCAAGATTGAACAAATAATCAACAAAGTCAGATTCGGAAAGTTCAATACCCTCACTGAAGTTTATCCATAATTGCCATCGGATGCTGTCATGCCTCGTTATTATGAAATCAATAAAATCATTCACTTCTTCTGCCAGAGGTTCGGGTAACTGCCGGAGTTTATCAATGGTACCATCATATACTGTCATAAATTTATCACTTTCATAGTCAGACAATGCTGCCCAACTGACTCATATTGTAATGTATGCCTTCCTTTGGATATATTTTTATCCTAATTTATCGAGCGTTTTTTTTATCTCTTCGAAAAGCTCGCTGAAAAATAGCTTCCACTACTATTATAAAATCCATGCCATAAATCCCCTGGCGCCCGATTGAACCCAAGCACCCTTTTTTTTAAAAGAAAAAATGCAGGAAACTGGCATATTAAGATCATAACACAGAATTTCCCGACACCATGACCCAGTCAAATACCTCGACCTCTGTATTGTTATTGACATCACAGCACTCACAATATATGCCGGTGTTTATGCTGTTCCATACGATATTCCGGTCGGTTTCATCCACGAGACTATCACAGTTCATATCATATGGCGAGCAGGCGCCGCCTGTGGTGTAAGTTATCGTGAGTTTGGGGGTCTGGTCGGGATTGGAGTGGTTGGAGCTGTAGAAGGCGATGTAGTTGTCGTATTCGTCCTTTGCCTTGAGGAAGAAGCCTGTGTTGGGATATTTGCCGCTGACATAGTCCTGGACAAGTGTCCTGTTACGTTGAAGTCGTAATACCTGTTGTCAGGCAGGGTGGTGGCGCTGAATGTCAATGATGTGAATGGGACGCTGCCGTTAAAGGCACCATTCCTGTCGTACCAGTCGCCTCCAGAGTTGGTCCATGGCATACCATTTGATCCATTGTTCCAGTTCACGGAATTTGGGTCCCATGAAAGGGGGCGGTAAAGTTCAACTGTTGTGGGATAGTTCCGCGCATTTCCAGCCGGGTAGTACCAGAATAATGAGAGAATGGCGCTTGTGATTTTATCAGAGGAATTATATGAACTCAGGTCGACCCACATAACATCCCTGAATCTGCCTGTGCCCAAAAGATGTCCAATATCTGAGTAGGGTAATGTTCCCAGAATATCATTTGGCGTACTTTCGCGGAGGCGGTTGTCATAGAATGTACTGAGGATCTGAGTTTGTGGAAGGGGAGATGTACTGGCTGAATGGTTTACCCATGTCATGTTCACATTTCCGGTGGAATCCACAGTATGTGTTGAAATTGTATAGCTGGTATCTGGAATCAGGCTTGCTGCGTTATAAGACTGTGTTCCTTTTGTGACATTTGTCTGGAAGATCCCGTTAAGGTATATCATCACCTTAGAGAAATCCACATCCAAAGGATCTGCCCATACCCAGTTTATATACGTCTGAGCATATGTATTGTTCAGTAGAGCTGTTATACTTGCTGGTGGGGTGGTTTCCGGAATAAGGGTTATGTTCGCATTTGCGACATTAGCGCCTGAAATAGTGACGATCCTGAAGTTCTGAGAATAGCCTGCCCTGGTGGCTGAGATGTTATACGAGCCATTAATCAGACCACTAAGGGAATAACGACCTGAGGAATCGGTATATGTAACATGTCCAGTCACATTCTCCGCTACCTCCGCGCTCTGTATTCCGATTCCGTTTGGGTCTTTTACGTATCCTGAGGCACTTCTTGTCTCACTGTCGGTAACTACCCACTCGAATGTATGCGACAACCATGCACCCATGTAATTAAAGGATACAAAGCCTGTGGCGTTAGCTGTGCTGTTGGCATACCTTGTGCCATCTACAAAAAAGGAAACACTCCTGCCTGCGAATCCCGGTACTGTATTGTTGAAAACAACATAGCTCTGGCTATAGTCGCTGGTAGCGATCAACCTCGTCTGCGTGGCATTGCTCACCATGATCGAGTCATTGTCGAACCTGAGCGTGATATTGGTGCGTGCTCTGTCGATCGTGATGACCGTGGTGTTCTGGTAGGTATTTGGGTTGGGGCGATACCAGGAGGAGTCGGGGGAGACGGTGGCGGTGGCAAGGGGTGAGAGCTGGAGGAGGGGTGCCGGGGATAGACTGAGGTGAGGGGGTGGGGGAAGCAATGGAAAGGGGGGGTCGAAAACTGATGAAATGCTTTGCTCATTCGGGATAAAATACAATTATAAAAGATATATTATAACTGTTCGTCACTTTACGAAAAATAAAAGCAACTATTATTTTATTATAGCTCTGAAACAGCTATTTCAACATCTGAAAGCCTTTCTTTAATACCAGTGATCTCTCTTTTAATGGATAAAATCCTTTCACTTGCATCAGCATCATGTTTTGACATTATCATCTTCATGTCATTGAAATTATCATTTGTTTCATTTTTAAAATCTTTTAAAATAGAAGTATTTTCTTTTAAAATAGAAGTATTATTATCTAAAGTTTCTGATATTTTAAGAAGGATAGGTATTCCTTTTCCCCATTGTTCCATCTGGAATGATTGCATGACCCGTTCTATCGGTGGAACATTGTTATTATATTTTTCAAATACAACCTTTTCTACAGTAGCTTTTTCTGGATGAAATGTATTTATGAAATCCTTAAATTCCTCAATGATCTCGTCATCTGCTTCGATGATCGTAATAACTGCCTGAGCACCTTCAAGGTTTGCATTGAAGGTATTGAAATTGTTGATGCCCAGTGAAAGTGCTTCATTGATAAGTGGAATTCTGTAACCGACATCATGCAGTTTTTTTCCAGTGATCTTGATTTTTAGTTTTTGCATTTATCTCAAATCTTTATTCTCGATCATGCTATATGTAATTTTCTTAGGAGTTTATATGGATCCTATCATCCGATCCTATAAATCCTGTTTAAATTATAATCTATACAATATTTATATCCGGCGCTTCACATGACCATGGACAATCAAAGCCCATCCGGACCACAAAAAAATCCCTCGGCGCCCGATTGAACCCACGCACCCTTTTTTCTAAACGGACTCCTGACCGCAGCCTCTCATTAATTTTCGAAGAATAACCCTGCGCAAATATAATCCATGGAATTCCTTTAGATACTGGCGTTTAATAAATATATTACTTTATAATTATTATAATCTCGGCGCACCAATAGCCTCCCCAAGCAACCATAATTCGAAAAAAAAAGAGGACAGTTATCTATATGAAACCGAACTGCAGATGAACGCGGATGAACGCAGATTGAATGCTGCGCATATTGAAAACCACTACCATATAAAAATTATCAC
>JAHIHJ010000405.1 GCA_018899795.1 Methanobacteriota archaeon | reverse complement strand
CAAAGTATAAATGCATTTCGATATTGGGGCTGGTAATTTTCTTTCATTCAATCAATATTTTTGACAGGATTTACAGGATAAACAGGATATGCAAGATTGGCTCGTATCCTGTCGATCCTGTTTATCCTGTCTTAAATTTATATTTTCTTGAGAAAGCGAAACCAGCCCCATCTTAGCCTTAAATCTTCAGAAGCCACTTCCACAGCGGGATGAAATTTATCTTTATTCCGTCAACGATCTCGACTTTCTCAAGATCCTTTGTAATTATCATGCCATGATCTAAACCCGATTCCCTGGCGCATGCTGCAAGCCCGCGAACTTCACGGTCTTTTGTCTTTTCGCTGTTCAATTCATATGAGACCTGAATTATTTCTTTGATCGCGAGCCCCTCACGTATGACGAAGTCCGCCTCAAAGCCTTCCCTGCTTTTCCAGTAATGGATATCGTGCTGCTGCGGCATTTCACGTTTCAGTTCCAGAAAGACCGCAGTCTCAAACAACCTGCCATAGTCTATCCTGCCGCTCATGGAGTACAAAAACCCCGTATCGCCCGGATATGCTTTTCTGGGGTATTGCGTGCGGTCTTTTATTGTATGGGAGAATATGCTGGCAAAAAAGAAAAGATACCCTTCCTGCGAGTATTTTTCAAGATCAAGCAGACTTTCCTTGCCTATCTTGTGACCCAGCCCCTTAAAGAAGTTCAGGCATTTTGATGCTGAAAAATAGGGTGTTTCGATTATGTATTTTCCAAAGAGCTCTACTGTTGTTATGCTGTTGTCCGACATTTCTGCTACGTCAAGTCCTATTATGTCCTTGAAGTATGAGTTCAATATCCGTATCTTATCGGTTTTATCGCCTGTCAGCACAACTTCAGGAAATCCGCCATATATGAGATACTCCTCAAGCGCCCGTTCTATCCTGCCTGTTCCCGCAACTGTGTGTTCGACTTTGAGCCCTTTGAAATTCAGGAATTCCTTGAAAGATAGAGGGTACATTTCATAATGAAGCATCCGTCCCCGCAGCGGTCTGGACGGGATCACAAGCTTCCCGCGGGATGAGCTAACGATCAGGTGCAGCCTTCCTTTCAATAATTCGTGGTTCCTTGCAAGCCATCCCTCCCAATCGTGCACGCCAGTGACCTCATCAAGCATCAGGAATCCTCTGTCCCCGAACCATTTGAGTACATCATCGAGCACTGTACTATTATCCTTGATCCTGCTATCCTCAAGGTTGATATAAGCAGCATTTTCGCCTTCTTTGACAAGCTCCTGCTGGAGCATTATCAGAATGCTCGATTTTCCCGACCTGCGTATTCCTGTAATACCGATGATCTTGAGGCGGGAATTCGATATCAAGCCCCTCAGATCAAGCGCCCGCTTCTTCAAAGACTTTTTCCCGGCGTATGTTTTCCATTCCTCAAATACCATTTCTGCAGCATTCATTGAAATTCCAATATTGTCTTTGTACAGAACAGTATATATAGATTTCTGTTTTCAATCAGAACGATTTACTTAATTCAAGTTTCGGCTTATATCACAAATCGTCCTGCGACATTATTGTTTCCTTTACTGCCTGATCACCATCTACAAATCCGGGCTCAACCGCTTCATAATGCTTGAAAAAAGGTCCCATATCCACTATCAGATCTTTTATTAAAGGCAGGTTCGGAAGTGGTTCTATAAGGATATCGTCACCCATCTTTATTTCAGGTTTCGCAATAGGACCATAAGGTGAAATGGTCAGAACCCTTTCCCCTATGATCTCAGAGACCTGTGTTCTGCAGGCAAGCCTCTGTTTTTTATTAATTAGCATTGCGCATGAGCCGCAAACAGCGCCGCGGCAAGAATATCTGAATGAGAGAGAGCTGTCCAGCTCATCCTGTATCTGGAAAAGCGCTTCAAGAACGGACATGTGAGGTTTTGGTTTTATTTCAAAAGTATCGAACCATACTTTTTCCCCGTTAGATATTTTTATCTTAAATTTCATAACCCGATATTTCATAGTTTCTTTTTCGGGTTATATAAAACAAATGGTGAAATAATAGAAGAAACGCATATAGTATAAGTATGTTCAAGCATGACATTATCATCGTGGGCGGAGGTTTATCGGGTTTGCGCGCCGCCCTGGCAGCCAGAGGCGTTGATGTGGCAGTCATATCCAGAGTCCACCCCCTGCGCTCGCATTCGGTAGCTGCCCAGGGCGGCATAAATGCTGCTCTAGGAAAAACCGATAAATGGGAAGACCATGCCTTTGATACGATAAAAGGAAGCGATTATCTTGCAGACCAGGATGCTGTGGAAGTGCTATGTAAGGACGCTCCTGCGCGGGTCATTGAAATGGAGCGATGGGGGACGCTTTTTTCAAGGACAGATGAAGGAAAGATCGCCCAGCGCCCTTTTGGAGGAGCCGGATTTCCACGTACTGCATATGCAGAGGATAGGGCATGCGCTGCTGCATACGATGTATGAGCAGGCGCTTCGAAACGGCATCAGGTTCTATCAAGAATGGCTGGTAACACGGCTTGCGGTCAAGAATGGCAGATGTTCGGGTGTTGTAGGATATGACATCGCGAACGGGCAAATAGAAGGTTTTCTCGCCAAAGCTGTGATTTTTGCTACAGGAGGATATGGAATTCGTGCAGTTCCACCCGACCGCGGGATATTGTTTCTCGCGCTATCCAGACTGAGATAAATGAAGGGAGGGGATTTGAAGGGGGTTACGTGCATCTTGACCTCACGCACCTGGGCGCAGAGAAGATCAAAGAACGTTTGCCCGGGATCAGGCAGATCGCCATGGATTTTGCAAATATAGACCCAGTTAAAGAGCCGATACCTGTGCAGCCGGGGCAGCATTATTCCATGGGCGGTATCGCTTCAAATAAGGAATGTGAGACTTCGATATCAGGATTCTTCGCATGCGGTGAATGTTCCTGTATCAGCGTCCACGGTGCTAACAGGCTTGGCGGGAATTCCCTGCTTGAGACCCTGGTTTTCGGGAAGATCGCGGGAGAAAATGCAATGAAGTACGCGAAAACAACTGACTATGAAGCGCCGGAAATACTCGAAAGATCGGTGCGTGAGGGATCGCAGCGGATTTCAGCGTTGCTTGATAAGAATGAAGGGGAAGCGTTCTTCAAAATACGCGATGAACTCAAAACGACAATGGATGAGAATGTAGGGATATTCCGGGATGAACCGAAATTAACAGCTGCGCTTACCATGATCAGTGAATTGAAAATGCGGTATAAGAATGTGTATGTAAGGAACAAAAGCGCTGTTTTCAACCAGGAACTCGTCAACGTGATCGAGCTTGAGGGTATGCTTGATATCGCTGAGGCAATATGCATCGGCGCACTGGCTCGCAAGGAAAGCAGGGGTTCCCATTATCGTCTTGACTATCAGGAACGGGATGATGTGGACTGGCTCAGGCATACGCTTGTTTCATACGCGCCTGAGGGACCCAAGATAGATCATAAGCCTGTAAATATCGCTATGTTCGAGCCGAAGCCGAGGGAATATTAAAGCTCTTCATTTTATAATTCTTTCTGCGTCTACTCTCAGTTCACATATCAGCCCTGTTCAGGTGAACTCCCGTACGCTTCACTGAACATCTCATAGAAATCAATCACCATGAACCCCATCTTCTCACCCATTTCCTCCTTCATCCCCAGCACCCGCTCGAACGAAAGTACGCAGAACGGGCAGTTCGTTATGAGCGTATCTATCCCCGACTCCTTAGCTATCTCTATCCTCCGCACGGCAAGCCTGTCAGCCAGTTCAGGAAAAGCCGCTCTCACTCCTCCCCCGCCGCCGCAGCAGTAGCCCGACTTCGGGACTTTCACAAGCTCGACTCCCGGTATTCTCTGTATCAGGTCAATGTAGATATCTTCAGCCAGACCGCTTGCTCTTATATGGCATGGATAGTGATACATGGCTCTGATATTTGTCTTCTTGAGACCTTCGACCTTCAACACTATTTTTTTTGAAATGTATTCCCCCACATCGTATATCCTGAAGTTCATCGGTATATCGAACTCCCGGGCAAGCTTCGGAAAGTCGTGCCTGAAAGTGGAATTGCAACCTGAGCAGCTCGTCACGACATTGGTTATTCCCCGTGCTGCGTAATCATTGAATATACTGAAATTTATCTCCACGAATGGACGCATGCTATCCCTCTGACCTATTCTCATGAAAGGTGAACCGCAGCATGTCACCTTACCGGGCAGATGGACAGCAATGCGATTCTTCTGGAATATATTTATTATCGCCGCAGCCACGTTCTGCTTTCTCCTGTTTATTATGCATCCCAGGAATAACAGGACTTCTGCCTGCGGTTCCCCGTCGAATTCCTTGATATATTCAGGGAAAGTCTCGGTGGCGGGCTTTGCTTTTACTGGCACTATCCCACCGGTGTCGAGCACCGAATTAATTAGCTTCTTATGCTCAGGAAGTGGAGCCAGTTCTTTTTGTACGGCAAGGTACCTTAACCTCTCTATCGTCCCTCTCCTTATGTTGATCTCCTTCGGGCAGGCAAATTCACACTCCTGGTCAACAGGACATTTGTAAAGCCCGAGTTCAACTGCCTGTGCCAGCCTCCCTTCATTATTATCCCTTGGGTCTGATATGAACCTCAATGCTTTTACAAGCGCCGCAGGTCCGCAGAATGTGTTATCCACATCAAGAGTATTGCAGTCCGAAAAGCATGAGCCGCACAGGATACAGTCTCTCAGGTTTTTTGCCTCTGCCAGATCTTCAGGTTTGATCAGCATCTCTTTTCCTGTCATCGCAACTGTGTTGTTCCTGACAAGGTACGGCTGGACCTGTTTCATCCTTTCATAGAAGGGCTCAAGATCAACAACCAGGTCTCTTATCACTTTATAATGATTCAGCGGGTCGACCGTGATCTCTTGCGTATCTTCTCCTATCATGGTCTTACATGCCAGACATCCCCGTTTGTCGATCCTTACAGCGCAGGAACCGCATATTGCAGACCTGCATCCCTGCCTGAATGAGATGCTGCTGTCAATATTTTCTTTTATGTAGTTCAGGGCATCAAGTACAGTGAGACCGTCCCGCCGGGGAATTGAGTATGTTTCATAGTGCGGTCTATCATCTTTTACCGGATCGTACCTGAAAATGATGAGTTTAACTTCCTTCAATATTTTCTTGCCTCCGGTTTGAATAAAGTTATCCTGACAGGTTCACAGGTAACGTGAGGCTTCCCGTTTTTAAAGGCAATTATGGTATGTGTAAGCCAGTTCTTATCATCCCTTTGTGGAAAATCAGTCCTGAAATGACTTCCCCTGCTTTCGCGCCTCGTGAGCGCGCCCTGTGTGATGAGTTCTGCATTGTCAAGCAGGAAACCAAGCTCAATAGCCTGCATCAATTCAGTGTTAAAGATCCTGCTACTATCCATTACTCCTGCATTTGAGTATCTCTTCTTCAGTATTTTCACAGCCTTAAGAGCCTCGCGTGAGTCACTCTCATTCCTGAATATTCCCGCCCTTTCCCACATGATATTCTGCAGCTCTTTTCGTATCTCTGGCGCAGATTCGTCCCCGTTCCTGAAAAGATGGTCTATCCTTTTATCTTCTTTCTCGACTGCTTCTCTCTCGATTCCCGGGGTTCCCTTCTTCCTTATGTACTCAAGTGCTCTTTCTCCAGCGATCTTGCCAAATACCAGCGTCTCTGCAAGTGAGTTCCCGCCCAGCCTGTTGGCTCCATGAACCGATACGCAGGCGCATTCCCCGCATGCGAACAGCCCCTTTATCGAACTATCACAGCTGTTGTTCGTCCTTATACCTCCCATCGTATAGTGCTGCGCAGGCTGCACAGGGATGCAGTCCTGTGATGCATCAACGCTGGCAAAATCTTTTGCAAGCTTATATACCTGTGGCAGTTTTTCAACCAATTTCATACTGCCCAAGCTTCGCAGGTCCAGCCAGACAAATTCCCCGCCGCCGATCCCGCGCCCTTTTTCTATCTCGGTCTGTATGCTCCTCACAACTATATCCCTGGGCGCAAGTTCCTTTGCTGAAGGCGCATAATTTTGCATGAATCTCTCATTCTCTGCGTTCATCAGAAGTCCTCCTTCGCCCCGTGCTGCTTCTGATATGAGGATGTTCGTCCCGACAAGCGTGGTAGGGTGGAACTGCACGAACTCCATATCGCATACCTGCGCGCCAGCCCTGTAAGCCATCGATATTCCATCCCCGGTGCTCTGGTGGGAATTCGTTGTCCGTTCAAAAACCCTTCCACAGCCGCCAGTCGCGACGATGACCGCTTTTGACCGGAAGTATGCAGTTTCTCCGGTTTTAAGGTTTATTGCAAGAGCTCCCACACACTCATGATTTTCAACAAACAGTGAAGTCGTTAGCCACTCTT
>JAHIHJ010000404.1 GCA_018899795.1 Methanobacteriota archaeon | reverse complement strand
TGCCACAATGCTGCTGGCCGCCGCCACCGAATGGATGGTCAACCACGTTCATTGCCACGCCTCTTGACGTTGGCCATTTTGTGGCTCTTACCTTCATCCTGTGGAACTTTTTGCCTGCTTTACAGAACGGCTTCTCAGTTCGTCCGCCCCCTGCCACAACGCCAATTACGGCTCTGCATTTCGGGTTAAGCTTTTTCATTTTGCCGCTGGGCAACTGTACAATGGTCTTTCCCACGTCATGCGCTATGAGTATCCCGTACATGCCTGAAGCCCGCGCGAATTTCCCACCGTCTCCCGGCTGTGATTCTATGTTGCATAACGGTATGCCTTCCGGTATTTCTGATAACGTCAGGGTGTTTCCAGGTTCAACCGGTACTGATATCCCGCACTGGATGATCTGATCGGTCTGCACTCCTTCCGGCACCAGCATCAACCGTTCTTCTCCATTGCTGAATGATATCCTTGCAATAGGGGCAGATCGCGCTGTATCATGTATGATCTCAAGTATCTTTCCAGTAACCACACCTTCGCTGACCTTAATATGCTCAAGGTTAGCTTTGAATTTATGAGAAGGTGCCCTGTATGTCGGAGAACCTTTTCCCCTGCTCTGAGCTCTAATTCTATGTCCCATATTATCACCTTAAAATAATCCCAGTCTTGAGGCTAATTCAGTTGCAGTGTTCGGATCTTCGAAAACCACAATGGCTTTTTTCTTTCCTTTTGACGTCATCATCGTGTTAACGCTGCGCACCTTTACTTTATAGAGAGCCTCTATCTCTTTTTTCACTTTGGTCTTAGTATCATCTACACGAACGATGAACTGGAGCAGATTGTTCTGCTCTGCCAGCATCGTAGCTTTTTCAGTAACATGAGGATGTATTATCATTTCATTGCCTCCTCGAGTTTTGCGATGGCAGACTCGGTATAAATCGTCAGGCGACCCGGAAATGTTCCGGGGGCTAACAGTTCTGTATTGATCTGATCCTGGGTTATCACGTCCACGCCTGCAAGGTTGCGCGCTGCCCTCGCAAGTCCTTTATCTTCGCCGGTAACAATCAATATGCTTTTTGCACGCTTGTATTTCCTGCCGCGGAGTTTGCCTTTCCCTGCCCTGATGGTCTTGACTTTTGCCCTCAAAATATCATCCCATACAAGAGCTGCTTCCATGAATGATTTCACGTCTTTTGTCCTGGTAAGCGCAGAAAGTTCATCAACTACTACCAGTGGTACCTGCGCATTGAACTGATGTCCGCGTTTTTTCACGAGTTCCAGATTTCCTGTTGCTGCGATCGCTGACCTGATCGCTTTTGCGCGTTCTTTGTCGTTGATCTTTTCAGTCCTGTCAGCTTCAGGTTTTGGCGGATGCGCTTCCCTGCCTTTTACTGCCTGGGGTATCCTTGCTGCTTTGCTGCCGTTCTTGAGCCTTGCGACCCTTGAAACCCCGCGTCCAGGTCCCCAGCCTTCGGCTGAAGTCCTCAATCCTGCGTACATATGCGGTCCATATGGCTGCTGGCGGTTAGCCTGTGAAGCCAGTATCGCTTTCTTGATAAGGTCTGGTCGCAGCGGCTCATCAAATAATCCGGATTTGATCTTTTTCGCGGATTTCCCTGATAGATCGATTATATTTACTTCCATTGGATTCACCCCTGCTTGGACTCAAGGCTCACGTAGGTGAGTTCCGGAGCCGGTAATGTTTTCTTCTGTCTGATAGCGGGTCGCATTCTAACCAGTCTTTTTGCAGGACCGGGCACGCTTCCCTTGATAATTATGAAATCATTCCTCACTATGCCGTAGTTCAGGATGCCGCCTTCGGGCGTAACGGTCTTGCCGTCTTTGCCTATCTGCATGACCCTCTTGTTGAATTCCGTTCTCTGGTGGTAGCCAGTCTGCCCCATCTGCGGAACTCTCCAGCTCACATGCGAGGGATGCCACGCACCCAGTGTGCCTACCTCTCTAACGCTGCCAGCTCTTGAGTGTTTTGATTTCTGCAACTGTATTCCCCAGCGCTTTACAGGTCCCTGTGTTCCTTTTCCAGTAGTTATTGCCAGGACATCTATTATATCCCCGTTCGCGAACACATCGCTGATATTTACAGCTTTTCCCAGAAGGGTCTTAGCATATTCAAATCGAGCTTTTAATTCTGTGCCGCCGATGTTATTTTCCATTATCTCAGGTTTTTTCTTGGGGATGCCTGTTACCTTTTCCGGAAGAGTGTACATGATAACTCTAAGATCTTTTGCGATCCCGTCCCTGATGAGCTGGTCTATCTTTGCCAGGGCAGCAGGAAGGTCGTGTTTCTTTGGAACTGCCATTGCACGATTGAGCTCTTTATCCAATTCAGTGGTCCATGCTTCAGCTATGGCGGCTGCCCCATACGTAGTATTCTTATAAACCCGTATGGCGGCTACCTTCATGGGTGGTGCCTCAAGAATCGTTACTGGTATAGAGATCTCCATGCCTGAAGTCAGGCTGTTTGGAACATCATCGGTCATTATTACATGCGTCATTCCCGCTTTATAGCCTGCAAAACCCATGAGCTTAGCCTCTTTTTTCATTGGCCAGGCTCTCACACGGGGGATTTCGCTTCGTGCTCTTATGCGCGGGCTGTACGCGATTGAACCGCGTCTTGGTCTGTGTGGATGCGACATTTTGTTTCTCCTTATACCCCTGAAATAATTCGGGGGTTTTGTTCGGGGGTCTTAAATATATTAATACGAGCTTTTTCTTACAAGTTACAGGCATTCAGCCTGCGTATCAGTTCTTCACAATAGAGTTTGACTTACATGCTTTTTCGGGCATACGTTTCCCGCATTGGCCCTGCAATTCATCAAAACCGACTTTGATCAACTTCAACTTGCGTTATATTAACGCTTCGTACTTTTTCGCTTTAAACGAGTATGAAGTATATAAATGCTTTGGGGATTTTTCTATATTTCCCCTTATCCCGCAGCCTGCATCCTGGCAAGCGTGGCTTTGATGTCAGCGATTTCCCCTCTCAAC